>DLBY01000164.1 GCA_002480345.1 Phycisphaerales bacterium UBA7812
ACCCGCGCCAGGAACTTCTCACGGAGCGCGCTGGGCACCTCGACATCCGGGAGCGCGAGCCCCGACGCCGCGACACGCGCCTGCTCGGCGCGCACCAGCTCACGGACCGCGCTGGGCGCCCGCGCGAACACCCGGTCGAACGCCGCGTGCTCCTCTTCGTCCAGCAGACCCAACGCGTCCACCGCGGCGAGCTCCAGCATCTCGCCGATGGTCATGCCGGCGAGCGCGTCGCCGGTACCCTGCGGGGTGTTTCCAGTGCCGTCGCTCATTCGACGATTTCCTCTCCGACCCTTTCCCGAAGCCGCACGAGCGCCCGGCTCAGCGCCGACTTGACGGTTCCCAGCGGCGTGTCGAGTTCCTCGCTGATCTGCCGCAGGGTCTGCCCCCCGAGGTAGCTCCTGATCACCACAGTCCGTTGCAGGTCGGGGAGCGCGTCCACACGCTTCATCAACTCCCCGAACCGTTCAGATTCTTCGAGCGACGACTCGTTACCGGAACCGGACGAGCCCTGCCCTTCCAGCATCGATACGGTCGAAATCCGCGAGCGGGTCCGCCGAAGTCGATCAACAATGTGCCTTCTTGTGATCAACATCACCCAGGTCACCAACGCCGCCCGCTCCGCGTCGAAACGGTCGGCTGTGCGCCACAGCCGCAGGAAGACCTCTTGAACCGCGTCTTCCGCCTCGGGACGCGTCGGAAGGGCCTGGACCGCCATCCGGAAGACCAGCGACACGAACCGGTCGTACAACGCCGCGATCGCCTCCTGATCGTCCGCGGCGACGCGCGCCATCAACGCCGCGTCCTCTTCTCGCGACGCCTGCCGCGATTCCTGGCTGTCATCATTGTTCTTATCGGACATATCCACGAGACCACCGGTGGACGGCGCCGATCCACGCGCACGCCGCGCCGCTCCCTTCGCAACCGGTTCGCGGCAGCATACCGATCCGGTCTGCATCCCGAGGCGAAATCGGGCGAAATGCACGAATATCGGGCGTCTGCGCCCGGTTCAGAGTTGCGAGCCACGGGATCGGCATTCGCGCCGCCCCGGTCTCTCATCACCCCGGAAAGGGGGTGGGCCATCGTGAACCAGATCGTGGGGGATTTCCGCGAGGAACCCGAGGCCCGGCATGACGATGTCGTGAGACACGACACCCGGATCGCGCTTGTGCAATCGTTGAAACAGGAGTATGCTGCATCCCTGAGAGCGGTGGGTTCCGGAGCCGAGTGGGATCGGGTTCCATTGCTCGTTTCGATGCATGCCCCGTCCCGCGCGGCGGGCAAGGGCGTGGCAAGGGTCTCGCCGACCGATGACCGGCACCAGATCGGCATCGGACGGCTGTCACAAGTGCGGAGTCTCGCGGTGGGTCGTTTCCGTCCCCAACCCCGGATGAGTCGCAACGCGCACGCGTTCACGCTGACGGAGATTCTCGTCTCCCTCGCGATCATCGCCGTGCTGATCGGGATCCTGCTGCCTTCGCTCGCGATGGTCCGCAAGACCTCACAGAAAGTCGTGTGCGCGTCGAACCTCCGCCAGTCGGGGCTCGGGCTGCACATGTACGCGACCGACAACGCGGACTTCCTGCCCCTCAGCAGCTTCGCGATGGGGAACGGTGCCGATTTCGACACGAGCCCGCTCCAACTCCGCATCGAGGCCGGTCTGCGCGGCTTCAGCGACGGCCCCGACCACTGGTGGGACGGGCTCGGGTTCCTCTACGAGCAGCGCTACCTCTCCGACGGACGCATCTTCTATTGCCCCTCCCATGTCGGCGAGAACACCTTCGAGGCGTTCGCGGATCGGTTCGCGGGCGAAGCGGGCGACATCCTCGCGAACTATCAGTACCGAGGCCGAGGCCCGCGCGGCGAAGAGAAACTCGACCAGTTCGACGCGAACGCGGCGCTCGTCTCCGACGGTTTCCGCGACCTGAGCGAGATCAACCACCAGAACGGGATGAATGTCCTCCGCGCCGCGATGAGCGTGAACTGGTTCCGGGACGAAGGCCTCGCGAACATGTCCAACGCGATCATGTCGGGTGCAGGCGACGAGTTCGACTGGGAAGACCGCTGGCGCCTGCTCGACGAGCCCGAACTGGGCGGCGGCTTCTGGCCCTGGGACTGATCCCCCTTTTCTCCGCATCCAACCAGATCACCCTCCCCCGTCCCTCGACGGGTACAGTGTGCGCATGACACACACGACCCGCGCCCGCTTCGCCTTCGCCTGCACCGCCCTGCTCGTCGCCGCCTCGTCGGCGCTCGCGCAGCTGACCCCCGACCGCATGTTCTACGGGGTCGATCGCAAGGCCCCGATGACCGTCGAGGCGAACGGGGATGTCGAGATCAAGCTCTTCGACCCGGAGACCCGCGAGGTCGTCGCGACCGCCCCCGCCGTCGCGGGCGGGGTCGATCTCGCGAGCCTCTTCCCCGAGCTCTGGCTGGAGAAAAGCGAGCAGGTGCGCTATGCGCAGCTCTTTGTCGATGGGAACGCGGTCGGCGCCCCCGTCGTCCTGGTGCCCATGATCTCCGTGGACCGTGCGATCCTCGTGAACCCGCAGACGGGCCAGCCCGCCCAGCGGGGGCAGCGTGGCCGCCCGCTGTTTGATTCCGAGATCGCCCAGATGCAGGGTCGGACCCGCACCGTCGTCTACTCGGGGTTCCGGGCATATGTCTCCAAGGATGTCGTCCTCGACACCTCGATGGGCGAGATCCGCATCCGCCTGCGTCCCGATGTCGCGCCCAACCACGCGTGGAACTTCCGCTCCCTCGTCGAGGGGGGCTATTACACCGACATCGTCTTCCACCGCGTCGTGCCCAGTTTCGTCGTCCAGGTGGGCGACCCCACGGGCGTGGGCTCGGGAGGGCCCGGCTACGCGATCGACCTCGAACGCTCCAGCCTGCTCCACGACTTCGGCGTGCTCTCCATGGCGCGCACGGGAGAGCCCGACACCGGGGGCTCGCAGATCTTCATCTGCCTGACCCGCGAGGCAACCGCCCAGCTCGACGGGTCGTACACCGCGTTCGGCGAGTCGATCGCGGGTGCCGACACCATCGCGGCGCTGGGCGATGTCGAGGTGCAGGGGCAGAAGCCCGTCGACCCCCCGGTCCTCGAGCGGGCCTACCTCGTTGATTCGGCGCCGATCACCGAATGGAAAGCGCCCGTCCGCCGTCCCGCCGCGACACCCGAGCCCGCGGAAGAAACCGGCAACGCCCAGCGCTGACCCACGGATCGCGACTCAGAACGCGATCCGCAGATCGAACCCCACCAGCACCGAGGAGGACAGGTCGTAGCTCGCGACCTGGTTCTCGTCGCGGTCGTTGATCTCCAGGTCGCCCCACACCTCGGAACCGACCCGCCCCGTCAGCACGACCTTGGGCGAGGGTGAATAGGTCACCGCGAGCGTGACCGGCACGCGGATGTCGGTGAACGACCCGCCCGGCACCGGGTTGTCATCCTCAAGGCGGTATTCCCGCCGCATGAACGAGACCTGCACCCCGGCGCTCCAACTGGGATTGAAGAAGTAGGTCGCGCCGAACCCGCGCTCGGTCGTCCCGATCTGGAAGTCGTCGGTCACATCCCACTGGATGACGGGGATCGGGAAGACGAACAGGCCGCCCTCGAGGCGGGTGACGACATTCACCCCGGCGCCCAGGCGGAACTCGGGGGTGATGTCGTACGACGCGAGCGCGAACCCGCCCCCGACGAGGGTGTCGGAAAAGTCCGCACCCGGCTCTCCGGCGCTCGTGACGCGTCCCCCCAGCATCCACTGCCAGCCCGACTCCGGGAGCGAACGAACCAGGGGCGCGATCGTCGTCTGGTGCACGCTGTCCCAGGGCTCGTCCACGCTCGGCATGGACGGGATGATCCCGCCCGCGTCGTCGAACTCGTAGAACGAGAACTCCGTGCCCATGCGCACGATCAGGTCCGTCGTGTCGTCGAGGCGGAACGACACCCCCGCGCCCGCGCCGAGACGCGCAACGCTGAGGTCGCCGTCCAGATCATCCAGTTCCGCACCCCACGACCACCGGCCGCGCGAATCAACGAAATAACTGACATCCGGCCGGCGCGCCCGGCTGAACACCCGGCGTTCGTCCCGGTCCAACGCCTCGTAGTCCTCCCGGCTGTTGACCACCGGGGGATCGCCCTCGCCCGCTGAAGCCGCGTCATCCACAGGTTGCGCGCCCGAGACCCCCGCGACGCAGAAAACACCGCCCGCGAGCGTGCTGAACAATCGAATCCGCTGGTTCTCGATCCGAAGCATGTCACCTCCGTGTGCCTGCCGGCGTGCGCGTCCGGCGCGCCCCGCGATGAGCCTACCCCGGTCCGGGCGGTCCCGCCGCGCGGTGCACCAGCGCGCCGGCAATCAGATTTTTTTCGACGCTTCGCGTGAGCGATCGCGTGTGATCCTCGCTCACGACCTGTGCCGCTTCGGACCGACGGGGGACGGGAAGAGCCCCCGTCGGTCAGCCGAGGCGGACCGCCCCACCCCCGGGGCGGACAGCGGGCGTCGGCGGACGGGAAGAGCCGCCGACAGGGCCCGGTCGCAACAACCCGTTTCGAGAAGGAAGTATCCCATGCTGAGCACCCGTTGCATCGGGGCCGCCGCGCTGTCGCTGTGCGCCGGTCTTGCCACCACCACCGCGAACGCCGAGATCTTCCAGCGCATCTCGGGCGATCAGAGCCGCGAGCACGCCTATTCGATCGGGCGCACCTTCGACGGCGGATATGTCACCACCGGCTACCGCGACGACGACCCCGCGGGCGGCGCCGAGGATGTCCTGATCACCAAGCACAAGTCCGACGGGTCGATCGAGTGGCAACGCCGCTGGCGCGGGCCGGGACGCGACATCGGATACTCCGTCCAGCAGACCGCGGACGGCGGGTACATCGTCGCGGCCGAGTCCACCAGCTCGGGCAGCCCGGTGCTGGGCCTGCTGCTCATCCGCCTGGACAGCGCGGGGATGCTCGTCTGGAACCGCTATTACACCGGTTCGTTCATGTCCGATCCGATCCACACCCCCCACCCGGGCGTCGCCCTCGACCAGGGCCCCGATGGGCGCATCTTCGTGACCGGCAATGTCGCGGGCGACCCACTCGTCCTCGCGGTCGGGCCCGGCGGTGCGCTCATCTGGGAAGCGATCTACACCCACCCCGCGGGCCCCCAGGAGGGCGGGCAGTACGCCTTCACCGACATCAAGTTCGATCGCATCAACCAGTCGCTGGTCGTCAGCGGCACGAGCATCAACCCCAACTTCGACATCGCGGGCGCCGTCCTCCGCGAGCAGGACGCCTTCCTGATGCGGACCCGCCTCGACGGCAGCGTCGTGTGGTCCTGGGACTACGACTTCCCCTTCGACCTCGACCCCGATGACGAGCCCATCCTGAATGTCCGCGAAACCGGGGACGGGCTCGACCTCGGGCCCAACGGGGACATCATCCTGAACGGCCGCACCGACTTCGGCGGGCCCGGCGTCGTCCGGGGCACCCACCTCGTCGCGACCGACCCCTCCGGGTTCCCGACCTGGTCCGCGGAGTACGCGTACTTCACCCCCGACGGCGAGCGCCGCCCGGTCGCGACCGCCTACGCCGCGGTGCGGTTCGATGAGGAGTTCTCGATCGTCCAGACCGGGCGCACGCTCGACCCCAACCCCGATGTGCGCTTCCACGCGTGGGAATCGCGCACCGACTTCGGCGGTGCCCCCATGTGGTTCTGGGAGTACGGAGGCGACAAGCCCTCACGCGGCGAATCCGTCATCCCCACCCGCGAGCCCTGCGGCTACGCGATGGCGGGCCAGTTCCTGCTCGAGGACGGTCCCTTCTTCAACGGAGAGACCTATCTCGTCAAGAACAACGACCTCGGTGAAACAGGGTGCCTCGAGCGCCGCTGGGACTTCCAGCCCGAGTTCGAGGCCCGCGTCGACGAGGCGCCGATCCGCCCGAATTATGTCGACGAGAACGCCCCCGCCGAGGATGCGCTCGACTTCGCGGACGCCGCGGAGCAGGTGTTCTGCTACGACGACGATTGCGTGCCGGGCGAGCCCCCCTGCCCCTGCGACATCAACGGGGACGGCATCCTCGACCTCGCCGACATCGGCGGCTTCATCACCTGCTTCACCACCTCCTCGCCCTGCGGCGACCTGAACGGCGACGGCATCTGGGACCTCGCGGATGTCAGCGCGTTCATCACCTGCTTCACGGGGGGATGCCCGTAACCAAACGCGGGCCACCCGCCCGCGGATGCCCGACCATCGCACCCCGCGGGCACCCCGCCCCGAGACCACACCGGTTCACCCGGTGTGGTTTTATTTATTTTTATATTACTTTGTTTTTGAAATTAGTTTTTATTTGTTTTGCGTGATGGCGCCCGCCCGCCCCCGTTGTCTGTGCTGCAGGCGCGATGCCCGGAACCGGGCACCGCAAGGAAAACACCGCCGGAACACGGCACAGCACGGGAAGGGAAACACCATGAAGATCACCACCACACAGATCGCCGGTCTCGCGATCGCGGGCGCCGTCCTGACGCCCGCCTCGCACGCGGACATCTTCCAGCGGTACGCGGGCAGCCCCGAGCGCGAACGCACGCTCTCCATCGAACAGACCTTCGACGGGGGATGGGTCACCACGGGCTCGCGCGACTTCGGGACCGCCGCCGTACCCGATGAGGATGTCATCATCACGAAACACTTCCCCGACGGGACGATCGAGTGGCAGCGTCTCTGGCAAGGCCCGGGCCGCGACATCGGCTACTCGGTCCAGCAGACCTTCGACAACGGGTACATCGTCGCCGCGGAGTCCACTTCGTCGATCGATCCCGGCGTGCAGACCCTCCTGATCCGCCTCGACTCCGCCGGGAACCCCGTCTGGCAGAACTTCTACTTCGGGACCTTTCAGGGCGATCCGATCCACAGCGAGCACCCGGGCGTCGCGCTCGACCAGGGGTTCAACGGACAGGTCTATGTCACCGGCAACCTGTTCGGGCGACCGATGGTCCTCGCCGTCGACCCGAGCGGCGCCCCCATCTGGAACGCCGTCTACGCCGACCCCGTGATCGACCCCACCATCGCGGCCCAGTTCGCGTTCACCGATATCAAGCACGACCCCACCACCGGCACGCTCGTCGTCAGCGGGACGACCCGCCGCAATGAGCCCACCCCACCCGCGGGCGTTGTGCTCCAGACGCAGGACGCGTTCCTGCTCCGCCTCGACAGCACCGGGTCACCCATCTGGGTCTGGAACTACGACTTCCCTGCGGACCTCGACCCCGCCAACGAACCCGGAGACAATGTCCGCGAAACCGGCGACGGCCTGGACATCTCACCCTCCGGCCGGATCATCCTCAACGGACGCACCGACTTCGGCGGCCCCGCCGCTGACACCGGGACGCACCTCGTCGCGGTCGACCCCAGCGGCTTTCCGACCTGGTCACGCGAGTACCGCTACTTCGATCCCGCCGGGGTCGTCGCCAGCATCACGCCCGGGTACGCCGCCGTCCGATTCAACGACAACGGAGACATCCTCCAGGCCGGCACGAACCGAAACCCCGTCGCCCAACACGCCGTGCAATGGCGCACCGCTTTCGGCGGCGCTCCGCAGTGGTTCTTCGAATACGGCAGCGCAAACGACACCACAGGCGAGTCCGTGGTGCCCGACCCGTCGTGCGGCTCCGCGCTCGCCGGCAGTTTTTCCCTCAACCCGCCCTCGTTCCCGTTCATTCAGAGCGAGGGCTACCTCGTGAAGACCGATGACGACGGGAAATCCGGGTGCGCCGAAACCCCCTGGCAGTTCGGTCCCGACTTCACCGCCGTCCCCAAGCAGAACGGCATCGTGCCCGACTACATCATGAAGGTCCTCCCCGCACCCAGCCTGCTGGTCGACCCGATCACGAAGGAAGAACTGCTCTGCTACGACAGCGCCTGCGGCACGACCCCCTGCCCATGCGATCTCAACGGGGACGGCGTCCTCGACCTCACCGATGTCAGCGCATTCATCGCCTGCTTCACCGGGGGCCTGCCCTGCGGCGACATCGCCCCGCCCTTCGGCGTCTGGGACATCAGCGACATCAACCTGTTCATCACCTGCTTCTTGAGCGGGTGCTGAACACACAGAAACCGAACCCTTCACTTCCGACCGCCCCGTCCGGGTGACCGACGGGGCGGTATTCATGCCCATCTCATCCATCCGCCGTGACGCGTCTCGAAATCGATTCGCTTCATTCATAGAATCAACTTGCTGTTCCGAGGCGCCGCCGTGCCCCTCGGAGGACCACGGCGACCCCCCGGACGATCAGCGGAAGGGGAAACGCCATGAACGCACACAGCATCATCCCGGCAGCCGCCGCCCTCGCCCTTGCGGCGGGTGCCGCGACCGCTCAGTACTACCAAGTCGAACTCGCAACAGTCGACGACGAGGGTTCGCTCTCCATCGACCAGACCATGGACGGCGGGTTCGTCACCGCGGGCTGGCGCAAGGTCGCCGACCCGACGGGCATCTTCAACCGCGATTTCTACATCGCCAAGCACGACAAGAACGGCAACTTCCAGTGGCTCCGTGTCTGGGGCGGTCCCGACGACGACTGCGCCTACAGCGTCAGGCAGACCAACGACGGAGGCTACATCGTCGCGGGCGAGAGCCTGTCGTTCGTGCCGGGCCTCGAGCTCATCCTGCTCCGACTCGACCCGAGCGGGAACACCATGTGGGCGCGGGCCTACCCCCACATCGTCAGCGGCGACATCATCCACGCCCCCCACCCGGGCGTCTCGCTCGACCTGCTCGAGCCGAACGAGGAGATCATCGTCACGGGCCATGTCGGCGGGAACCCAACGCTGCTCTTCACCGATCCGATGGGCCTCCCGTTCTGGCAGTTCCAGTACTTCATCCCACCCGTTCCCGACTTCGAGGGCCCGCCCTTCCACGCCTTCACCGATGTCGCCTTCGACCAGAACGAACGCACCGCCGTCGTCTCGGGAACCGTGCTCTACAGGCTCCTCCAGGATCCCACCCCGGCGCCGCGCGAGGACGCCATCCTCATGAAGGTCGACCCGGGAGGCATCCCCCTCTGGTACTTCCACTACGACTGGCCCTTCGACCGTGACACACCCGATGAGCCCAATGTCGCCGAGTTCGGGCACGGCCTCGACATCGCCCCCGATGGGTTCATCTACAGCGCCGGACGCACCGACTTCGGACGCCCCAACTGGGACGACGGTGTCATCATGATCGTCACCGACCCCGGAGGCGTCCCCTTCCTCACCATGCGCTACCAGCCCCTCGAGATCGACGGACGCATCCTCCGCGGCTACCCCGGATACGCCTCCATCGAGTTCGACCGGCGCTTCTGGACACCCGTCGTCGCGGGCACCATCTTCGACATCGACACCTTCGCGCCCAACGCCTTCCTCATGCTCACCGACCCCATGCTCATGCCCTTCTGGGTCAACGCGTACGGCGATACCCCCGCCTCGGGACCGGTCTGGCCCACCTGGGGCGAGTCCGTCGCGATCGGTGACGCCACCTGCGGCTGGGGGCTCGCGGGGCGCGCCGAACACCAGGCCCCGCCCCCGTTCCTCGGCGCCGGGGATAACTACCTCGTCAAGACCGAAGACAACGGCGTCTCGGGCTGCCTCGAACGCCCGATCATGATGGCGCCCGAAATGCCCGGCATCGAGCGCATGCTCCCCGTCGAGCCCTTCCCCATCTTCGAGTTCATCGACCTGCCCGAGCCCGCTCGCCCGGTGATGGGCCAGCAGTTCGTGCACTGCCACTACCCGACCTGCTACACCGGGCCCTGCAACCTCGCGGACCTCGCCCAGCTCTGGGGCGTCCTCGATCTCTCGGATGTCAACGCCTTCATCAGCGCGTTCGTCAACCAGACGCCCGCCGGTGACCTGAACAACGACGGGATCTGGGACCTGTCCGACATCGGGCTGTTCATCTCCAACTTCAACGCGGGCTGCCCGTGATCCTCGCGACCCCACGCCGAAGAACAGGCAGCACGCCGCCCCGCCGCGCCCAAACGCCCGGCGGGGCCTTCCCCGCAGCCGGTCCCGAGAATTCCTAGACTGCGCGACGATTCTCCAACACCCGGGCGCGAGCCCCGCCCCGCCGCGATCCCGAGCGCACCGCCCTCCGCTATGCCCGATCCGATCACGATCCACGATTTCCACGCCGTCGACATCCGCGTGGCGCGCATCGTCGCCGCGGAGCCGAACAGCGGCGCGCGCCGACCCGCGTACATCCTCACGCTGGACCTGGGCCCAGAGATGGGTCGCCGCACGAGCAGCGCCCAGATCACCGAGGCCTACGCGCCCGATGATCTCGTGGGAAGGCTCGTGCTCGCGGTCGTGAATCTGCCGGCGCGCCGCGCCGCGGGCGTCAAGAGCGAGGCGCTCGTCCTCGGCGCCATCACGGAAAAGGGGGATGGACCGGTCGTGCTCATCGGGCCCGACGAGCACGACCGGGTCCTCCCGGGCGACCGCATTCTGTAGCCGCCGGGCCCCAGGGGATGGCCCACGAATCACGCCCGACGCACCGCGCCGGACGCCCGAACCGACCGGGGCGGCAGACCCGCCCGCCCCCGCCTGTCCGGATCGCAATGCCGGGTCGGGCGTTCCCGCCCGCGCCCGGCACACCCCACGAATCGAGCAACCGAAGGAATGATCTCCGCACCGGAAACCCGGAGGCGGAGCCCGACCACGGGCCTTCGGCGCAACAACACCCGCTCCGCCCAAGCGGAACGGACACCCGGAACCACGCAACGCCGAACACCCAGCCCGGGGCCGGCTCGTGCGCACAAGAACCACCGCAACGCGAACACTCGGAACAACACGCGTCCAAACCGCTGCGCTGTGCGACGGAAGAACCCCGCCGCTCGTTCAGCGCCCGCTTCCCGGCGGGCGCAGCGTCCCAGAACGGGACGCGTGTAGGTATACCCAAACCGACGCCGCGCCACAAGCAAAATCCGGAGAAACCGGCCCGCACCCCCGCGCCCACCCCAGGGCAATGATCCGGTATGCCCACGCCGGACGATCCCGCCGCCCATTGCTCGCCAGGCCACATGACCCCCGACGCGTTCCGCGCCGCGGGGCACCGCATGGTCGACGAGATCGCCGATTACATGCACGCGCTCGAGACCATGCCCGTCAGGCCCGACGCCCCGCCCGGCACCGTGCTCGGTGCGCTCCCGGACGAACCGCCCGAAACCCCGGAGTCATGGGACGACATCCACCGTGACCTCCGAGACCTGATCATCCCGAACCTGACCCATTGGCAGCACCCCGGGTTCTTCGCCTATTTCTCCTGCAACGCCTCGGGGCCCAGCATCCTGGGCGAGATCGCCAGCGCCGGGCTCAACATCAACGGGATGCTCTGGTCCACCAGCCCCGCCGCGACGGAGCTCGAGACCCGCGTGCTCGACTGGTGCCGCCGCGCGTTCGAGCTCCCCGAAGCGTTCGAGGGCAACGGGGTCATCCAGGGCACCGCGAGCGAGGCGACGCTCATCGCGCTGCTCGCGGCGCGCGCGCGCGACGAAACCCCCGACCGACCGATCCATCTGGTCACGAGCACGCAGGCGCACTCCTCGGTCATGAAGGCCGCGATGATCGCGGGCCTCGCGCGCACGCCCGAGGACACATCCCGCGTCCACTTCATCGAGCCCAACCCCAACGGCTCGATGAACCTCGACGATCTCCGCGTCCGCGCCGCCGCGCTGCTCGACGGCGCGCCGAACCCGCCCCCGATCATGGTCTCCGCAACGGCGGGCACCACCGGGACCGGAGGCATCGACGACGCCGCGGAGATCCGCGCGGTGCTCGATGATCTGCACCGCGCGCACAACGGTGCGCCCTGGCCCGGCTGGCTCCACCTCGACGCCGCGTGGGCGGGCGCCGCCGCGGTCTGCGAGGAGCACCGCGCCGCGCTCGCGGGCGCATCGGTCGCGGACTCGGTCTGCATCAATCCGCACAAGTGGCTGCTCACCAACTTCGACTGCGATCTGTTCTGGGTGCGCGACCGCGACGCCCTCGTGCGCGCGCTCTCCATCACGCCCGAATACCTGCGCAATCCCGCGAGCGACGCGGGCGCGGTGATCGACTACCGCGACTGGCAGATCCCCCTGGGCAGGCGGTTCCGGGCGCTGAAACTCTGGTTCGTCATCCGGCACTACGGGCTCGAGGGTCTGCGCGCGCACATCCGCCGGCACACCGCGTGGGCCGACTGGATCGAGGGGCGCATCGCCGAGCACCCGGCGCTCGAACGGGTCTGCCCGCGGAGTCTGTCTCTGGTCTGCTTCAAGGCCGCTCGGGGCGGGGACGACGCGACCCGCGCCCTGCTCGACGCGATCAACGCGTCGGGGGAGGTCTTCCTCAGCCACACCGCGGCGCCCGCGGACGGGGCGTTCGCGATCCGTTTCGTGCCCGGCGCGACGACGACCGAGTTCCGCCATGTCGTGCGCGCTTGGGAGATCATCGAACGGGCGACCAACGCGCTCGACGCCTGAGCGCACGGAACGGGTTCAGACGGTTCGGCTACACTCGCGCCATGCCGACCCGCGCGATCCGGATCCTCTATCTGCTGTTCGTGACGCTCGCCGCGCTGCCGCTGACCGGCTGCGGCGCTTCGAGCGACGCCCGGTCGTTCGAGATCGCGCCGGGGGACTACGCGCGCGCGCTCACCGCGACCCGCGAGACGCTCCGCGCCGCGGGGTACGCCGTCGAGCGCGTCGACGCGATCGCCGGGGAGATCACGACGGGTGAGAAGATCGTCGCGGGCGTCGCGACGCCGCTCGCTTCGGAGAACAACGCGTTGCGTGGGGTGCTCGCGGACACGCTGAGCAACCGTCCGCGGACGGTGCGGGTGCGGTTCCGGGACGCGTCGGACCCCGGCGCCCCGCCGCGCGAGGACGGCGCCGTGCGCGCAGAAGTGGACGCGATCATCTGGCGCACCCTCTATCCCAACTGGCGCACGGAAACCGAGACCGTGCTGGGCAACTTCGTCTGGCGCGACCCGCTGCTCGCGGAGCGCGGGGTCACGGGCGCGACGCCCGTTCCCCTGAAGCGGGATGACCGCTTCGCGCGCGAGATCGCGGGACGCATCGCGTGGCGCCTCAGCGCCGAGTGAGCGGCGACCAATCGGGGGCACCCGAGCGCACGAAAAACGCCCGCTTGACGCGGGCGCTCTGTGGTGTGGAACGGATCCCGGGTGACGGCGGGTGCGAGGGCCGTCGTTACTCGGTGATGCTGTGCGAGGTATCGAGCCGCTGGGCGGGAACACCCGAGCCCCCGAGTCGCGTCGCGGTCGCGGGCTTGGGCATCGGACGCATCTCCGCGAACCCCTCCGCCTGCGGCTGGGGCGCGGCGGGCTTGCTCATCGCGGGCGCGTGTCCCAGGGCCTTCGCGACGAGTTCACCCCGGCTCGACGCCTCGAGCTTGCGGTGCAGGCTCTTGACATGGTCGTGCACGGTGTGCGGGCTGCGTCCAAGCTCCTCCGCGATGACACGGACGCTCTTGCCCACGACGAGAAGGTCGAGGACCTCCTGCTCGCGTGCGGTGAGCCAGCGGGCGCTCGTCGCCTTCGTTTCGCCGATCGAGACGAGCGCGCGACGCACGAGGAGATTGTGGATCACACCGAGCAGCTCGAACTGGCCCGGCTTGGGCTCGGCACCGGGCTCGGCGAGCGCGACCTGGCTGATCATCACGCGTCCGGGTTCGACGCTGCCCAGGGGTGACGCGGCGACGAGCACCTCCGACACGGGCGCGCCCTGCCAGAGCCGACCGATGCCGGTGGTCCGCCAATCCGGGGCGCTGATCAGGTCGCCGATCCGCCCCAGCACCACTTCGTTGTCGATCGCGAAGCCGAGGTCGGTGAGCCGTTCGGCGCGGCTGCGGACCGTCAGTTCGGTGTTGGATTCGTCGCCCGATTCCCCGCTGGCGACGCCCGCGTAGCCCGCGGCTTCGAGCGAGAGGGTCCGGCTCCCGCCCGAGATGTTCGCGATGAGGATGCAGGTGCGCGAGGGGCTGACGACGCCCCGGAGCACCGCGGCGGCGCGATCGAGCCAGTCCAGCGTCGCGACGGCGGGGAGCCGACAGGCTTCTTCTGTCATACGAACGGCGGCTCGGATCGTCTCGAAGCGCGGGGTTCCGACCTGCGTCATCGCGTACCTCCTTGTGCACGAGTCGAGCCCGGAGACGGAGCGGTCGGCATCGTGCCGAGTGCGGGAGTCTCTTCTCCTCCCAAACAAATCCGCGGCAGAGCGTTCCCCGGTGCACGCCTCGGTCGTGCTTTAGTCTAATTCAATTATCGGTTGCGATCGCTCAAACGGGTGACCGATTTGCCGATTTCTCTCGCGAGAACAGGTGGGTGGTCGGGTATCCCCCCACTTGAGTAGGTTTTGTGGCAAAGCCGGCAGAATCTGCGCAAGTTGCCCAAAAACCGTGTCTTGGGGCCCGGAAGGGGGTTCCGGGCGGGTCGGCGCGGGCCGATCGCGGGGTGCGGCGCGACACGGACCGGACCTTTCAGGCTCGGCGATCTAAAGCACTGACTTGAAGAAACTTACGCCGGTCGGGCGTGAATTCACCGCGCGGGGTGGCATTTCCCCGGAATTGAGGCACATTGAATCTGAACAAAGTCGCCCTCAGGGTTTGTACCCTGTTTGGAGGCTTTGGCTCAAATGCCCAGTTGCGTGCAGCGCTGGGTGGTCGGCCCTGTAAGGACGGGGCACGGATCGGGCGCGGCTGGGCTGGCCGCCGCTCGGGTTCTGCTGAGAGAGTGAGAGAGACGGATCGATGACCCTGCTGGCCGGACACTGTGATGCGCCATTCCCTGCTGTGGATTGGCAGCCTGAGGCGATGGCCCTCCTTGATGAGCGTCATCTCTCGGTCTGGAGTCACGCGCAGGCCCGGAAATCGCAGTTCGCGGCGAGCCTGGCGCAGTTCCTCGGATCGCAGCGCGAGACGGATGTCGTTCCGCTGTACGGGCGGTACATCGGGGATCTCGAATCGTTCTGCCACCAGCTCGAGCGGTCGATCCCGGTTCCCAGGCTCGAGCGCCGGTTGGACGGCACCGACAGCGTGACCGAGGCGCTGCGGAGCCGGCAGACCCTGCGGGGTCGGAGCGTGGCGCGCTCCCGCTACATCGTCTGGAACGACGCGGATGTGCTCCTGCGTGAAGATCGCGACCTGTTCGCGAAGCTCGTGGACGCGATGCTGGGCGTGTGCGCCGAGGCGGAGTACGCGAGCGAGGATCTGCTCCTGATCCAGCGGTGCGTGTTCGTGGGCGGCCCGGCCCTGGCGGACTATGCCGAGGACGCGGCGGGACAGTTCCGTGCCTGGCTCCCCGACGGTCTGGGCGATCCGTTCTGGTCGCTCGTCACGGGTGTGCCGGCGCCGGATGTGCAGTGCATGCACATCGACGCGCTGATGCCCTGACCGGCCTCGCTCACCACCCATCTCTCCGAACCAACCCGATCAATCCGCGACGCCGGTGAAGTGCTCGATGAACGCGAGCAGATCCGCGAGGTCGTAGCGGTCGACGGGCGGTGCGATGTCCGCCTTGGGATCCCGCACCGCGAACGATGCCGCGAACAGCGCGATGTCCGCGAGATCGTGGATCCGATTGGCGTCCAGGTCCGCGCGGCTCAGGGGCTCGGGGCGCGTCGTGAGCAATCCGCCCGCGACACGCCCGAAATCGGCGCTGGGGGCGTAGATCCCGTCAGGATCGTCGTGATCGCCCAGGTGCCAGAGATCGAGACGGGGCCAATCCCGGCTGTCGATCCATGCGCCGATCGCGGTGCTGTCCCCGACGCCGCGCTGCATCTCGCGGGTCGCCTCGATGTCCTCGGGGTAGCGATAGGCATCGAGCAGGAGGTCGTCGTCGCCGTTGTAGTCGATCAGGGTGATGACGAAGGGGAGGTCGTGATCGAGCGTGAAGCGGTCCTCGAGCGCGTTGAGCATGAAGTGGAAGCGCGCCGGATACGGGACGCGGTCGTACTCGCGGGCGCTGTCCGCCTCGCCCTGGAACCAGACGAAGCCCGCGATGTCCCAGGTCTGCCCCGCGGTCTCGATCTCGCGGATGCGTTCCTGGAGACCCGCCGAGCCGTCCGGATTCCAGAAATCCGCGAGGAAGTTCGGGCCGAACTCGTAGACCCCGGGTGCCGACCCGATGACCCACTGCTTGATTTTGTTGCCCCCGTGGAAACGGTGGAACACCTCTGCCCGCTCGTAGCGGCCCGAACCCGCGATCGCCTGCGCGACGCCTTCCGCGAACTCCGCCCGCGCGTTGGACTGACCCGCGACGATCACGATGTCGATGTGATCGCCCGTCCCGGCCTGGGCGGGTGTAGCGGCATCGGCGCTCGGCATCGCGATGCACGCGGAACAGATCGTGGCGGTGATGGCGGTCTGCAGCATGGATCTCTCGGGGGGCTCGTTCCACCAGAGTATCGCCTGCGACAAGGCCCGCGCCAAGCGAATTCCGAGCCCCACGCCCCCTGCTACGGCCCGGTGAACAGGTCGATGAAGGCGTTGATGTCCGCAAGGTCGAGCACGCCGATCGGGAGGGCGAGATCGCTCCGCGGGTCGCCCGCGGCGAAGCCCTCGCCGAAGGCGTTGATATCTGACAGGTCCAGCACGCCGTCGGCGTTGAGGTCCGCGCGGGTCGGCGCACGCTCGATCCCGAGATAGATCGCCGCCTGCGCGGCCCCGAAATCGCCCGCGAGCGCGTAGAGCCCCCTCGGGTCGCCGAGGTCGCCGATGTGCCAGAGATCGAAGCGGGGCCATCCGCGGCTGTCGACCGACTCGATCGTCGGATCCGCCTCCGCGATCTCGCGCTGGATGGCGCGCATCGCGTCGATGTCCTCTGGGGTGCGCCCGCCCGCCTGCGCCAGGGCGTCGGCATCCCCGTTGAAGTCGATCTCGGTGATGACCACGCGCAGGTCACGGGGGAGCTCGTAGGCCGCCTCGAGTGTCGCGATCATGTGCTCGAACCGCGACCTGTAGAGCGAGCGATGGAGCGGGCTGCCCGAATCGCCCTCGCCCTGGAACCAGACGAAGCCGTCGAGTGTCCAGGTCTCGCCCGACGCTTCGATCTCGGCGATCTCCTGCTGGAGCGACGAGGTGCCGTCGGGGTTCCAGAGATCCGCGAGGAAGTTGTCGCCCAGCGTGTGCGCGCCCGCCTCGCCCCCGATCCAGCGGACCATCCAGTTGCCGCTGTGGTGCCTGTGGAACAGCCTCGCATCCGGGATCGCGCCCGAGGCCTCGATCGCTTCGATGAACCCTTCCGCGAACCGCGGACGGGCGTTGGATTGCCCCGTGACAATGATGATGCTGTGGTGCTGCCCGGCGCTCTGCGCGTCCGACTCGGTTGCACAGACGAGCACCGCTGTGAGTGCGCACGCGACAGCGCGCGCCGATCGCGCCCGATCAGCCATGATTCGCCTCCGATCGTGGTGTCTTCTCTTCCTGTCCCGCCGGGCGATTCCCGGCGCACCGGCGCGAACAAGCCGCGGGTGCGGACGCTCGGGGCGTGCTCTTCCCAGCGCCCCGGCGTCCGTGAGAGACCCTATCTCGAAAGCGCTCGCCGGCAAGCCTCGTCGGGTGCGCACGGTTCGGGACCACTGCATCGGTGATGTCAGTCCCGGACGGAATCCCGGTCGGTCCTGCCACGGTGTCGTCAGTCGAGCCCCTGGAGCGCGCGCCGGACGCGGGCCCGCGACGCTGACAGAACGGTGTCAGCCGCGTGTCTCGAGCCGCGGCGGGTCCCACGCCCATCGGGAATCGGGCTACGCTCGCAGAACCCGGGCGGCGGCGCCCGGCGGGGGAAGACCATGGCTGAATACACCCGCGTGCACCGCCTGTTGCGTCTGCTGACGCTGATCCAGGGCGGGACGGGCTGGACGCCCGAACGCCTCGCAGAGGAGTGCGAGGTCAGCGTCCGCACGATCTATCGCGACCTGAAGGAACTCGAGGGCGCCGGGATCGGGATCGAGTTCGACCGCAGCGCGAAGACCTACAGGCTCCCGCAGGATTTCTTCCTGCCCCCCGTGCAGCTGACGGCGCGGGAGGCGCTCTCCCTGAGCGTGCTGTGCGAGCAGGTGGCACAAAGGGAGCAGATCCCGTTCATCCGCCCCGCGGTGCAGGCGATGGAGAAGATCCAGGCGGCGTTGCCGCTCGATATCCGAGACGAGATCTCGAGGGTGAGCGAGGCGGTCTACATCCAGACCGCGCGGACGATGCCCCCCGACGGGCACGAGGACATGTTCGATCGGATCAGCCGGGCGATCACGGCGCGCCGGGTGCTGCGCTGCCGGTACGAGTCGCTGAGCGGTGAGGGGGACGGCGAGGAATTCGCCTTCATGCCCTACGCGCTCTACTTCGCGGTGCGCGCCTGGTACGCGGTGGGCCACCACGGCGGGCGCGGCGAGACGCGGACGCTCAAGCTCAACCGGTTCGTGGGCGCGACGCTCACCGAGGAGGCGTACGAGATCCCCGAGGGGTTCAGCCTGCGCGCCCACCTGGGTAACGCGTGGCGCATGATCCGCGGGGTACCGCGCTGCGAGGTCGTGCTGGAGTTCGACGCCTCGTTCGCGGAGACGATCGCGGACACCGCGTGGCACCGGACGCAGCGGATCGAGCACCTGGACGACGGGGGCATCGTGTTCCGGTGCACCGTGGACGGGCTCGACGAGATCGTGTGGTGGGTGCTCTCGATGGGGAGCGCGTGCCGGGTGATCGAGCCGCCCGAGCTGCGGGAACGGGTGCGCGAGCAGGCCTCGTCCGTTGCGGCGATGTACACCCACGCGTCGGGTTGAACGCGGTCGATCCCGCGCGATCGCCGAATACACTGACGCGTCCGGCGCACCGACAGCAGGGCGACCCCAGCGAGAGCACACCCATGCGGATTATCTCGGGCAAGCACAAGGGCAAGAAGCTCACGCCGCCCCCCGACTCGAAGACCACGCGTCCGATCACCGATCGCGTCAAGGAAAGCGTGTTCAACCTGCTGAGGGGTCATTGGGAGGGCGCCCATGTCGTGGACCTGTTCACCGGGACAGGCTCGATCGGCCTCGAGGCCTACAGCCGGGGCGCGGCGCGGGTGCTGATGGTCGAAAAGGACCGGAAGATCGCCCGGATCGTCCAGCGCAACATCGAGGCGGTGGGCAACCCCGCCGCGTGCGACCTGCTGATCGGGGACGCGCTGGGGCCCGCGGCCCTGAGCCGGGCGCCGACCCCGGTGAACATCCTGTTCGCGGACCCGCCCTACCCGCTCGTGCGCGATCCCGACGGCTGGCAGCGGGTGCGCGGTCAGTTCGTGCGCATGATCGACCTGATGACCTTCGAGGGGTTCGCTGTTCTGCGCACGCCCTGGCCCTTCCTGCACGCGACGGACCGGGGGGCGACACCCACCGGCGCGCGCAGAACCGGGAGCGGGGAACGCGCATCGTCCCCGAAGTCGGTGACGATCGACCTCGCGAACATCGACGACGAGGCGATGGACCGGATCGAGGCGGAGTTCCTCCGCGGCGCGCACGCCGACCGGTACACCCCGGTGGATCTCGCGCTCGAGAACGCGGTCGGGCCCGAGACGCATGTGTACGGCTCCACCGCGGTCCACCTCTACATGCGGCGTCGGAGCGAACCGGTTCAACCGGCGGAGGACGCGTGATGAGCGGGCTGTTCGAGGCGGATCCCGTTGCCGGCAACGCGGGCGACGAGCCGGGCAAGTTCCTCAAGGGTCTCAACGATGCGCAGCGGCGTGCCGTGGAGCACGAGGGCGGGCCTTTAATCGTGCTCGCGGGCCCGGGGACGGGCAAGACGCGCGTGATCACGAGGCGGATCGCGCACCTCATCTCGGACCGGGGGGTAAACCCCGACGGGATCCTCGCGCTGACTTTCACCAACAAGGCCGCGGGGGAGATGCGTGATCGCCTGGGGGGGATGCTTGACCCGGTGACCGCGTCGCGGATCAACGCGTACACCTTCAACGGGTTCGGGGCGATGCTGCTCCGCCGGTTCAGCGATCTCGCGGGCCTTCCGGCCGACCCCGAGCTCATCGACTCCGCGCAGCGGATGCGGATGATGCGGGCCATCGTTCGCGACCGTGCGCTGTTCCGCGACGCGATCGCGACGGGCCTCGACAGCGCGATCCGGAATGCGCAGGCGTTGATCGCCGCGATGACCAGCGCGGGGCTCACGCCCGAGACGGCGCGCGATCGCGTCGAGGCCCGATCGGCGTCGCTCCCCGGGCTCGGGCTGGGCGAGGAGGAGGCCCTCGCCGAGCGGGGGCGCGCGGACCGCCTGCGCGAGATCGTCGGGCTCTGGGACGCGTTCGACGGCGCGTGCCTCGCGGAGGGGCTGATCGGTTTCGACCACCAGGTCGCGTGGTCCAACCGCGTGCTGCGGACCAGCGAGCTTGCGCGGTCGATGGTGCGGGTCGACTACCGGCACATCGTCGTCGATGAGTTCCAGGATGTGAACGACGCCCAGATCGAGCTGCTCCGCCTGCTCGCGCCCCCCGACGCGAACGGGGGCCTCGGGCCCGACCTGTGCATCGTGGGCGACGACGACCAGGCGATCTACGGCTTCCGCGGCGCCGACGATCGCGCGTTCCAGAAGTTCGCCGATACCTGGACCGGCGCGACCACCGTGATGCTCGAGGAGAACTACCGGAGCGCGAGCGTCGTGCTCAGCGCCGCGGCGACGATCATCGAGGCTGCGCACGAACGGTTCCGTCCCGACAAGATCGTCCGACGCGCCGAGCGCGAGGACGAGCCCGGAGAGCCCGGGGGCGCCGCGGTCGAGGGTGTCAAGCTGGAGCACCACCTCCAGGCTGGCGAGGCGATCGCGGCGATGATCCGCGCCGACCTGGACGCGCGCGAGGGCGCGAAGCCGGGCGATCACGCCGTCATCGCGCGGAACTGGACCGAGATCGATCGCATCCGTTCGACGCTGGAGATCGAGGGGGTTCCGTGCCGCGCCGCGCGCGCCGCGGCGCCGTCGGACGACCCGGGGGTGCTGGATGTGCTGGCGTGGGTCGACCTGCTGCTGAACCCGTCGCACTCCTGGTCGGCGCGGAGGCTGCTCGTGCGCCCCCCGTTCTCGCTTCCCATCGAGTGGGTGAAGCGCACCGAGCAGGTCTATCACGCGAAGCGCTCGCGCGTTGAGCACGCGAACCGCAAGGCCCGCGAGCAGGCGGACGACCCCGACACCGCGACGGATACCGAGTTTCCTCACTTCGCGTCGTGGCTCGACGACGGGGTCGAGGCGGG
>DLBY01000038.1 GCA_002480345.1 Phycisphaerales bacterium UBA7812
GCTGATCGAGAAGAACAAGGAATCGATCGCCGACAAGCTCGCGGGGGTCAACAAGAGCCGGGCGGCGGCGCAGGCCTACGCGGGCCCTCGCAAGAGCGGGGCGCGCTTCCAGGACCGGGAGGCCTGAGCGGTGAGCGCGATCCGGTCGATGCAGGTCGAGCGGCCCGTCGCGGTTGGCGACGCCGCGGATGGAACGGGCGTGGGAGCCCCCGCGCCGAAGGGTGGCGCCACGCCGGGCGATCTCTCGGAGCTGATGGCCTCGTTCAACGAGGTGACGGCGCGCCTGGAGGCAACGCACGGGGTGCTGCGGGGCGAGGTCGCGCGTCTCACCGAGGAGCTCCGGCAGGCGAACGAGCGGCTCCGGCGGTCCGAGCGGTTGGCGGAGCTGGGCGAGATGGCCGCGGGGATCGCGCACGAGATCCGCAACCCGCTGGGCTCGATCAGCCTGTACAGCGAGATGCTCGCGCAGGATCTCGCGGGTGATGACGAGTCCGCCCAGACGGCGCGCAAGATCGGGTCGAGCGTTCGTCGGCTCGACGCGATCGTTCGCGATGTGCTCGACTTCGCCCGCGACCTCCGCGTCCGGCCCGAGGCGGTGGAAACCGAGGACCTGATCGAGGCGGCGGCGGGATCGCCCCGCTTCGGCGATGCCTCGGGCGATCCGTCGGGCGTTTCGATCCGCGTGCGCATCGAGCCCGGCGCGGCGGTCGTCCGGTGCGACCGTTCGCTGGGGATGCAGGCGCTGCTGAATGTCATCGAGAACGCCCGGCAGGCGAACGCGGCGGCCGGCGAGACGGGGCCCGTCGAGGTCACCGCGTCGCCGTGCCGCGTGCGCACGGGTGGCGGCGCGAGCGTCGAGGGTGTGTCGCTCGCGGTGCGGGACCGGGGGCCCGGGATCGACGAGTCGGTTCTGGGGCGGATGTTCAATCCGTTTTTTACGACGCGCGAAACGGGGACGGGTCTCGGGCTCGCGATCGTGCACCGGATCGTGGACGCGCACGGCGGCGAGGTCGTCGTGCGCAACAACGCGGAGCTCGACGGGGGCGCCGGCGCGACGGTGGGGCTGCGTTTCCCGCTGGGCGAGATCGGGGAAGCGCAGGGTTCGCAGGGGTCACATTGCACGGAGCAGCAGGCATGAGCACGGTACTGGTCGTCGATGACAAGGAAATGATGCGCGACAGCGTGGCGCAGACCCTGAAGCGGGCGGGGTTCGATGTGCTCGTCGCGACGGACGGGCCGGGAGCGTTGGAGACGATCGCGCGCACGAAGCCCGACGCGGTGGTGACCGACCTGAAGATGCCCGGGATGACGGGGATCGAGCTTGTCGAGAAGATCGTCGAGATCGACGACGCGCTGCCGACGATCGTGATGACCGCGTTCGGGACGATCCAGACCGCGGTGGAGGCGATGAAGCGGGGGGCGTTCGACTTCGTGACCAAGCCCTTCGAGGGTGACGAGCTGATCATCACGCTGAAGCGCGGGCTGCGCGCGGCGGGGATGGCGCGCGAGAACGCGGTGCTCCGCGCGAGCGCCGCGGGGGCGGCGCCGCAGGGCGCGGGCCTCGATCGCCTGATCGGGGACTCGCCCGCGATGCGCGAGGTGAAGGCGCAGATCGAGGCGGTGGCGTCGAGCCAGGGCAGCGTGCTGATCACCGGAGAGAGCGGGACGGGCAAGGAGGTCGTCGCGCGGGCGATCCACGACCTGAGCCCCCGCTCGGGGGGTGCGTTCCTCGCGGTCAACTGCGCGGCGCTGAGCGAGAGCCTGCTGGAGAGCGAGCTGTTCGGGCACGAACGCGGCGCGTTCACCGGGGCTGACAAGCTGCGGAAGGGGCGGTTCGAGCTCGCGGACCGAGGGACGCTGCTGCTCGACGAGGTGAGCGAGGTCAGCCCCCACATCCAGGCGAAGCTGCTGCGGGTGCTCCAAGAGCGGGCGTTCGAGCGCGTGGGCTCGAGCCTCACGATCGGCGTCGATGTGCGCGTCGTCGCGACGAGCAACCGGGACCTCGAAGAATCGATCGACGCGGGCGATTTCCGCGGGGATCTCTTCTACCGCCTCAATGTGCTCCCGATCCACCTGCCGCCCCTCCGCGAGCGGACGGGCGATGTGCGGCTGCTCGCGGAGCACTTCGTGGGCGCGTGCTGTGCGCGCGAGGGGCGCGAGGCGATGGGCTGGGCGGACGACGCGCTGGACGCGATGGCGGGGTACGCGTGGCCGGGCAATGTGCGCGAGTTGCAGAACATCTGCGAGCGGGCGGTGGTGATCTCGGTGGCTCGCGGGGCGGGCCGGATCGAGGCGTCGCTCGTCGAGCCCTGGCTGCGCGGGAGCATGAACGGCGCGGCGAACGGGAGCACAGCCGCGACGGTGAGCAACGGTGTCAACGGGCACGCCCCGTTCGAGGGGGCAGAGCTCAAGCCGGTTGGCGGGGTCGTGGGGGCCGCGCGGCTCATCGATGAGACCGGGGGGATCCGCCCGCTCTGCGATATCGAGCGAGAGACGATCGTTCAGACGCTCCAGCACTTCCACGGGCATCGTCAGAAGACCGCGAAGGCGCTGGGCATCGGCGTGCGCACGCTCGGGCTCAAGCTCAAGAAGTGGAAGGAAGAGGAACTCGTCCCCGCGACGCTCTGAGCGGGGTGGGATTGGCCCGCGGTTTGCGGAAGGTCCGGCGATGGGCATGATCGACCAACTCGATACCGCGGGTGCGCTGCCGGTGCTGGACGCGGCGATCCGGTTCGCGGGGGCGCGGCACACGGTGATCGCGCACAACATCGCGAACCTGGAGACGCCCGGGTTTCAGCCGCGGGATGTGGATCCCCACGCGTTCCAGTCAGAACTCGCGGAGGCGATCGATCGGCGCCGGCAAGGCGAGACGGGCTCGATCGGCGGGACGCACGGGGAGCTCGGGCTCGAGACGACCCGTGAGGTCGAGGTCGGCGCCGGCGGGCGGCTGCGGCTGAATCCTCGGACCAGCAGCGGGAACATCCTGTTCCACGATCGGAACAACCGGGATCTGGAGCGGACGATGCAGTCGCTGGTCGAGAACGCGTCTGTGTTCCGCGTCGCGACGGATCTGTATCGGAACCGCACGACGCTGCTCCGCGATGCGATGGCGGAGCGGGTGGGCTAACGGCTGAAACGACCAGGGGTTGAAACCCGGCGATGTACGGTGCACTGAACATCTCGACGAGCGGCATGATCGCCCAGCGGACGCGGATGGCGGTGATCTCCGCGAACATCGCGAACGCGGATACGCTCCTCGACAGCCAGGGGAATCTGAGTCCCTACAAAAAGCGGATCGTGCACTTCGCGCCGGGTGATCCCTCTGCGGCGGACCCCGCGGGGCGGGGGATGGGCGTGCATGTCAGCGAGATCGCGAAGGACGAGGATGCGGTCCGATGGAAGTACGAGCCCGGGAGCAAGTACGCGAACGACGACGGCTATGTGCCGTATCCTGATATCAGCCCGCAGATCGAGCAGATCAACGCGATGAGCGCGGCGCGGGCGTACGAGGCGAATGTGGTGGCGGCGGAGACGACCAAGACGATGATGGCGCAGGCGTTGCGATTGATCGCGTGACCGGCGCATGGACCCTGATGAGCCGATCCGGCGCGTGTGCGTCGGTCGGGGAGACGATCGATGAGTGATCCGCTTGGATTCGTATCGGGCGCGGGCGGGATGCGCCCGGTTCAGCCGACGCCGGGCGTGGGCAAGGCGGGCGATCGCGCGAGCGGCGCCGGGGGCGGGGCGGACTT
Organism: Phycisphaerales bacterium UBA7812; assembly: GCA_002480345.1. Lineage (GTDB taxonomy): Bacteria > Planctomycetota > Phycisphaerae > Phycisphaerales > UBA1924 > UBA1926. Next base: position 3,753 of record DLBY01000038.1, read on the forward strand.
CCGCGAGGTCCTGCTCGAGAACCTGGAGAAGGTGAACAGCGCGCAGCAGGAAGCGGACCGGGCGGTGGAGGACCTCGTGAGCGGTCGGCGAACCGATGTCGAGGGCGTGATCCTCGCGACGGAGAAGGCGGACAACGCGTTCCGGATGCTGCAGGCGATGCGTGGCAAGGTGCTCCAGGCGTACGACGAGATCAAGCAGGTGCGGGTCTGACCCTCCCCGCGCTGAGCGGCGGGGCGCAAGAAGTGCCTCGGATCGGCGGGGCGTGCGCGGTCTCGCGTTGATCTCGCGCGGATTTCAAGACTCTTGAACGGTTGAGCCGACCTTACCCCATCGGGCAGGATGCCCGGGGGCGTGACGCGCCCTGACCCCGGTGCCTTCTGGGCAACGGGGACGGCAGGGAGGCCGGTGGTCATGAATCAGCTGCAGCGGGTCTTGGCGGAGATCCGGACCTATTTGGGCAAACTGAGCGTGACGCAGCAACTGCTGATCGGCAGCACGGTCGTGATCGCGCTGATGGCGTTGTTCCTCGTGACGCAATACGCGGCGGGCCCCCGGCTCGTGCCGCTGGAGGGCATCGCGCCGGACCAGCAGCCCCGGGTGGTGCGTTCGCTGCAGGCGGCGAGCTTCACGGCGAAGTTGCGGAACGGATCGGTGGTGGTCCCGTCGGGCGACCAGCAGGAAGCGATCGCGCACCTGAGCGAGTCGGGTGACCTGCCCGATGACACGACGATCCTGTTCAACAACCTGATCACGAAGCAGGACTGGCGGCACAGCCGGGAGCAGCACCGACAGCAATATCTGTTCGCGCTGCAGAACGAATTGGGGCGGGTGATCGGGAACTTCCGCGGGGTGCGCTCCGCGACGGTGATCATCGACGCGCCCGAGCGAGAGGGGTTGGGGCGGTCGAGCCGGGACCCGACGGCGAGCGTGACGGTGTTCCCGGCGAACGGGATGCCGCTGGATCAGCACACGGTCGACGCGGTCGCGTCGCTGGTGGCTGGGGCGCGGAGCGGGCTGCGGCTGGAGAATGTCTCGGTCATCGACGGGGTGACGCGTCAGCAACGCAAGGCGACGGATGAATCGCTGATGGCGGCGGGGACCTATCTCGACCACCGCAACAAGGTGGAGCGCGACACGCTGCGGAAGCTCGAGGGGCTGCTGAGTTACATCCCCGGGGTGATCGTCGCGGTGACGGCGGAAGTCGATGTGAGCCGGGTGAGCGAGCAGACGCGTGCGCACCTGAAGGAAGGCGAGGGGACGGTTTCGGTGCTCAAGAGCGAGCAGACGACCTCGATCCAGCAGAGCGGGGAGGCGACGGGGTCGGAGCCTGGCGTGCGCTCGATGCAGGGCGCCGACATCAACCAGGGGACTTCGGAGTCGGCCTCCGGCTCGACGCAGGAAGAGGCGGATACGGAGTTCGAGACCGCGATCGGGACGACGGTGCGTGATCTGGTGGACCCGCGGGGGATGCCGACGATGCTCGCGGCGTCGGTGAATGTCCCGGAAGCGTTCGTGGTGGAATTGCTGCGGCAGGAGAACCCGCCCGCGGAGGGGGAAGAGCCCGAGAACCCAACGGCGGAGGCGATCGCGGCGCGATTTGCCGACATCCGGACGCAGATCGAGCAGTTGGTCAAGCCGCACCTCAAGACACGGGGCGATTCGAACGCTCTCGTGGAAGGGGAGGTGCAGGTGGCGATGGTTCCGACGAAGGTGCTCGCGGGTCTGGGTGGCGCGCCGAGCGGGGGCGGCGTCCTGGGTCTGATCGGAGGCGGCGCGGGCGACAGCCTGCTGGACACCGCGCTGCTGGGCGGGCTCGCGCTCGTCTCGCTGACGATGATGGTGATGATGGTGCGGCGTTCGGCGAAGAAAGTCGAGCTGCCGACCGCGGAGGAGCTGGTCGGGGTGCCGCCCGTGCTGGAGTCTGATTCCGATCTCGTCGGCGAGGCGGAGGAGGGCGAGGGCGCGCTCGCGGGCATCGAGGTGGGCGACGAGGATGTCGAGCGGAACAAGATGCTCGATCAGATCGCCGAGCTGATCCAGGCGGAGCCGCAGAAGGCGGCGAACCTGCTGGGCCGGTGGATGGCGGCGGGGGAGTAACACGAGATGCCCCGGCGACCCCACGAAAAACTCCCGAGCAATATCAACGACCTCGAGGGCGTGACGAAGGCGGCGATCCTGCTGGTCGCGGTGGGGGAGGAGCCCGCTTCGGAGTTGCTGCGCACGATGCAGCCCGAGCAGGTCGAGGAGTTGATGCGTGAGCTTGCCGGGCTCGGGCGGGTCCCCGAGGAGCTCCAGAGCCAGGTGATCGAGGAGTTCTACAGCGTCTCGGTCGCGAGCCGGTTCATGGGCGAGGGGAACCTGGATTTCGCGAAACAGGTGCTGATGAGCAGCCTGGATCCGAAGCAGGCGGAGCGGGTGCTGGCGCAGATCCAGACGCAGGTGCAGAAGACGCCCTTCTCGTTCCTGCAGCGAGCGGAGAGCGAGAACCTGCTGACCTTCATCCAGGACGAGCACCCGCAGACGATCGCGTTGATCCTGTGCCACCTGGCGCACCACAAGGCGTCGGAGATCCTGGTTGGGCTGCCGCTCGCGAAGCAGCTCGAGGTGATCAAGCGGATCGCGCACATGGAGCAGACGAACCCCGAGGTGATCCGCGCGGTGGAGAAGGGCCTGGAGAGCCGGCTCAGCAGCATGCTGATGCAGAGCATGGAGAAGGCGGGGGGTGTGCCGACGGTCGCGGAGGTGCTCAACCTGGTGGACCGCGCAACGGAGAAGTCGATCATGGAGGGCCTCGAGTCCGAGGATCCCGACCTGGTCGAGGACATCCGGAGGCTGATGTTCGTGTTCGAGGACATCATGCTCGTCAACGACAAGGGCGTGCAGGCGGTGCTCAAGGAGGTCGAGAACGACGAGCTCGCGGTCGCGCTCAAGACCGCCAGCGAGGAGCTCAAGAACAAGATCCTGGGGAACATGTCCGAGCGCGCGGCGGGGATGATCAAAGAGGACATGGAGTTCATGGGCCCGGTGCGTGTCAGCGATGTGGAGGCGGCGCAGCAGCGGATCGTGGACATCGTGCGGCGTCTCGAGGAATCGGGCGATGTCATCATCCAGGGTCGGGGCGGGGACTCTGACCTGCTGGTCTGACGCGGCGCGCGGAGTCGCGGGCGTCGTGAAGGGAGCCTGTCGGGGTGCTGATCAAGCGTGCGGATGCCGACGAAGTCGCGAAGCAGGCGGTGACGCTGCACCTGGGCGACCTGGAACGCGAGGGCGCGGCGATGATCGCGCACGCGAAGACCCGCGCCGAGTCGATCCTCGCGAAGGGGCGGGCCGAGCGGGACCGCCTGATCGCGGGCGCCGCGGAGCGGGGCTACAAGGCGGGCTACGCACGGGGGCACGCGGAGGGGCTCGCGAAGGGCTCGGAGACGGGCGAAGCCCAGGCGCTCGAGCACACGAGCGCCGCGATCTCGGCGCTCGTCGAGCAGTGGGGGCTCGTGCTCTCCCGGTTCGAATCGAGCCGGGAGCGGATGATCTCCGAGGCGCGCGCGGACATCGTGCACCTCGCGGCGATGGTGGCCGAGAAGGTCGCGCGTCGGTCGGTCGAATTGGACCCCGGCGTCGTCGAGCGGGCGATGGAGGCGGCGCTGCGGCGCGTCGTCGGCCCGACGGCGCTGACGGTCGTCGTCCATCCCGATGAGTTGTCGCTGTCGGAACGGCTGCTACCGGTGCTGCTCGATCGCGTCGGGAGTTCGGCGCACGGGGCGGTGGTCGCGGACGCGTCGGTCGAGCGGGGCGGCTGTATCGTGCGCACGAGCGGGGGCGGGGTGATCGACGCGGATGTGCGCGCCGCGATCGAGCGCGTGGTCGAGACGCTCCTCCCGGGTCCGAGGCCCGAATCGGGTTCGGAGGACGGCGCGGACGACGCGTCTCTGGCCGAGCCGGCGGACGGTCGGTCGGATGAGCAGGATGATTCTCCGAACGATGATGAGGAGACGGCGTGATGCGTGTTCTCGCGCCGGAGATGGCACGGGTCGCGTCGGCGGAGCCGCTGGGGTTTACGGGGCGCGCGGTGTCGGTGAACGGCCTGAGCGTCGCGGTGGAGGATCTCCCGCTGCCGATGGGGGCGATGGTACGGATCGGTGACGACGCGGGGCACACCTCGCTGGGCGAGGTGACGGGGTTCGAGGGCGGCCGCTCGGTGGTGATGACCTACGGCGGTCTAGAGGGCGTGCGACCCGGTGCGCCGGTGTCGCTGGTTTCGTGCGCGCCGCTCGTGGGCGTGGGGGACGGTCTGCTGGGGCGGGTGGTGAACGGTCTGGGCGAGCCGATCGACGGGAAGCCCCGGATCCTGGACCGGGTCTCGCGTCCGCTGAACGCGCCCCCGATCGGGGCGATGGCGCGGTCGCGGGTGACCGAGCCCCTGCGCACGGGGGTGCGCGCGATCGACCTGATGACCCCGATGGGCAAGGGGCAGCGGATGGGCGTGTTCGCGGGCCCGGGGGTCGGGAAGAGCACGCTGCTGGGGCAGATCGCGCGGGGCACGAGCGCGGATGTCAGCGTGATCGCGCTGATCGGCGAGCGGGGGCGCGAGGTCCCGGAGTTCATCCACGACGCGCTGGGCGACGAGGGGCTCGCCCGATCGGTGATCGTGGTCGCGACGAGCGACGAATCGCCCCTGCTGCGGCTGCGCGCGGCGCGGTACGCGTGCGCCGCGGCGGAGCACTTCCGGGACACGGGGCGCGATGTGCTCTTGATGATGGACTCGGTGACGCGGTTCGCGCACGCACGCCGGCAGGTGGGGCTGAGCGTCGGTGAGCCCCCCTCGACGCGCGGTTACACCCCGAGCGTGTTCGCGGAGCTGCCGGTGCTCCTCGAGCGGGCGGGGGCGATCGCGGGTGAGGGGGCGGGCTCGATCACCGGTCTGTACACGATCCTGGTCGAGGGGGACGACATGACCGAGCCCATCGCGGACGCGGCGCGGGGCATCTTGGACGGGCATGTCATGCTCTCGCGCAAGCTCGCGCAGAAGGGGCACTATCCCGCGATCGATGTGCTGGATTCGGTGAGCCGGGTCGCGCAGGCGGTCGCGGACGACGCGCACAAGGCGGCGATGCGGCAGGCGGGGCGGATGCTGGCGCTCTACCGCGAGGTCGAGGAGCTGGTGCGGATCGGGGCGTACGCGCGCGGGGCGGATCCCGAGACGGACACGGCGATCGACCTGTCGGGCGCCTTCGAGAGCATGCTGACACAGAGCGTGGAGGAGCACGCGGAGTTCGAGCGTTCGCGCTCGGAGCTGCTGCGCCTCGCGATGGAATCGGGCGAACGCATCCGTCGCGTCCGCGAGCAGGAGGCGCTGCGCGGCGCCGGGGGTGGGTGATGGCGAAGTTTGTGTTTGAGCTCGAGGCGCTGCTCCGCAAGCGGCTGCACGACGAGCGCGAGCAGATGGGGCGGGTCGCCGCGATCGAGCGCGAGCGCATCGCCTTGGAAGACGAGATCCGCGGGTACCAGTCGATGATCATCGAGGAGAAAGAGGACCTCGCGGCACGGCTCTCGGTGGAGCGGGACGGGGCGGCGCCTCCGGACGAGTGGGCGGAGCCTCCGGGCCGATCGGTCGATCTCCGCGCGGTCCGGATGCAGGCGAACGCGTCGCTGCGGCTGATCGACCGGGCGCAGCGGGCGGTGCTCCGGCTCAAGGGTGTGCACGATCGGCTGGACGCGGCGCGTCTCGACCTGGTCGGATTGACGACCAAACGCCGGGCGATCGAGCTGCTCAAGGAGCAGCGCTACGAGGCGTGGCGCAGGGCGGTGCAGAAACGCGAGCAGATGGAACTCGACGAGATCGCGGTGCTGCGGCACGGCCGCGGGAACGGATTCGACGCGCGGGACGCGGGGTAAGGAGCGGAGGCGATGCGGACGGCCTGGAACATCATCACGCTCGTGGCGCTCGCGAACCTGATCGCGATCGTCGGTTTCGTGTGGTGGCTTCATTTTTCGGGTCGGCTGGACATGGACCGCGTCGAGGCGGTGCGGACGATGCTCAGCGAGACCATCAGCGAGCAGACGACGCGGGAGCAGACCGAGGAGGCCCAAGCCGCGCAAGAGGCGGCGGACGCGGAGATGGAGGCGAAGCTGGACGGGTCTCCGGTGACGGCGCAGGAACAGCTCGCGCTCCGGCTGGAGGCTTCGGAGATCGATCGGCAGCGTCTGGAGCGTCTTCGCGAGGAGGTCGAGGCGCTGAGTGCAACGCTCGCGCGCGAGCGGCGGATGTTCGAGAACGAGCGCGCGGCGTTCGTCGAAGAGAAACGCGCGTTCGAGGCGATGCGCGAGCGGCTCGCGGAGATCGAGGGGGACGAGCAGTTCGCCAAGGCGGTCGCGGTTCTCGAGACGGTCAA
>DLBY01000153.1:0-387 GCA_002480345.1 Phycisphaerales bacterium UBA7812
GAGCGTGTGAGCAGGAGCCCCGCGACCGACGCGAGCAACACCCCGAACGCCGCGAGCAGGCCGAGCGTGACCCGCCGCGTGCGCGCGAGCGTCGACGCGATCGCGGCGCAGAGCCCCGCGGTCCCGGCCGCGACGAACGACGCGTAGACATTCGAGAGCCCGAACCATGCCGACGCGTCGGGCTGAATGAGCCGGCGTTCGTAGGCGAGTGCGCTGGGCGAGGCGGGAAGCCAGCCCTTGGATTCGAACACCGCGTCCTTCGTTCGCTCGAAGGAGGCGCGCGTCGCGGGGAACTCGACGAGGATCTGGAGCAGCGCTTTGGCGAGCATCGGAACCAGGAACCCCGCGAGCAGCGCGAGCACGGTCGCGCGCGCGCGCGGGTCGCGC
>DLBY01000153.1:752-9156 GCA_002480345.1 Phycisphaerales bacterium UBA7812
GGGCGAGCCAGTGCGCCGAGCGGACGATGTGCTCGAGACCATCGGGCGAGCCTTCGTGCAGCACGGGCGCCGCCAACGCGTGCGCGAGGATCCCGCCCGAGCCGATCGACGCGAGCACGACCTCCGCTCGTGGCAGGCGTCCGGCTTCCCGGGCGTGGCAGGCGAGCGCGACGCTCGCACCGATCATCGACAGCGCCGCGAATGCGACCGACAGCGGGGGCGTGATCCCCGTCACCGGGGTCCAGGTCCGGGTCGGATCGAGGTCCCAGTGTGGAAATGCTTCGGTCCCGGCGCACGCGGGGAGCAGCGCCCCGACCAGCAGCGCCCCGAGCGCGAACCAGCGGGGGGGCGAGAGCCGCGGGACCTCGTCGGGGGCCTGCTTATGCATCGGGCGCCCCCGGGTCGATCGCGGGCAGGCCGGTGCGGGCGGGAGAGCTCGCGAACTCGAAGGCCGCGAGCACCGCGAGCAGCGTCGCGGTCTGCACACCGACGAGGACCGCCTGCCAGGGCGCGAGCGCGGGGAGCGCGATGCCCGAGATCCCGGTCGCCCCCGTCATGCCCCAGATGACGAGCACCGCGGCGCGCCGGCTCAGCCCCCTCTTGACCAGGCGGTGGGAGAGGTGCTGCAGATCGCCGACCATCGGGCTCTTGCCCTGCCGCACCCGGATGAGCGTGACGCTGAGCATGTCGTAGAGCGGCACCGCGAGAATCACAAGCGGCATGAAGAGGGCGTACCAGCCCCCGGCGAGGGGCTCGCCTGTCGGGCTCTCGCCCGTGTAAGTCGTGCGTGTTGTCAGGAAGGCGAGGGTGAACCCCAGCACGAGGGACCCCCCGTCTCCCATGAAGATCCGCGCGGGCGGGAAGTTGAACAGCAGGAAGCCGGCGCAGGCGCCGACCGTCAGCGACAGGACCGACGCAACGAAGAGTTGGGCGCTCATCAGGGCCGCGACGAGGAAGCACGCCGACGCGATCATCGCGACGCCCGCGCTGAGGCCGTCCATGTTGTCGATGAAGTTGAGCGCGTTGGTGACCGCGAGGAACCAGACGACGGTGATCGCGACGCTCAGCGCGTAGCCCCCGGGGTACGCGTCGAGAAGCGTGAGCAGACGGGTGTCGGTCAGCAGCGCGAGCGCGAGGGCCGGGAGGATCGTGATCGCGAGTTTCAGCCTCGGGCCCAGCGGACGCCGATCGTCGACGAGCCCCATCGCGTGCAGCGCCAGCGCCCCCGCGAGGAACGCGAGCGCGAGCGGGATCTTGCTCCTGAGGCCCGGGAGATGCTTGGCGATCCGTTCGGCCTGGGATTCGGGGAGCACGGCCCGGGCGAAGTCCTCTCCCAGAAGCGTCGCGATCAGCATCATCGCGACGATCGGGAGCACGATCCCCGCGACGATGCCGATCCCACCGGTGTTCGGGACGGCACGGCGCTGCTTGATCTGTCCCGGCATCGGGGGGGTGTCGGCGAGGCCCGCGCGACGCGAGAGCGCCAGCACGATCGCGGTCGCGCCGGCGGCGATCACGAACGAAGCCGGGATGAGCAGCAGGATCAGCGGGAGCACGGGCGGAGTCTAGTGCCCGGGCGGGTCCGCGCGTCGGGCCCCGATGCGGTGGCAGGCTTCCGATCCCGCCCACACCAGGGAGAAGGCGATCGTTCCGAGGACGCAGAGCCAGGCGACCCGCCCCGGCCAGTCACCCAGCGCGTGGATGACGGTCCGCTGCTCGGGGAGCTTGTTGCCCACATACATGTAGTTCGTCCCCGCGGAGACATTCACCCCGACCATGATGAACACGAGCAGGAGCGTCGCGGCGATGATGAACGCGAAGTCCCGACGGCTCGGCCGGTAGCCGTCGACCGACGCGAGGTAAACGGCGCCCCCGACCACGCCCAGGTGCTGGGCCCAGTAGACCCACCAGGTCGCGTCGAGCACGCCTGAGGTGACCGCGGGGGTGATGAGTCCCTGCGTAGACAGGCCCAGTCCCCAGAAGAAAAGCAGCGTGCGCGCCCAGCGCCAGGGGCCGAGCATCGCGAGCGGGGTGATCCACGCCGCGAGGTCGCAGAGGTGGATGGGCCAGCTGTCCTGCCGGTCGTAGCGGTGGGGGAGGTACCAGATCGCGGTGGAGCCGATCTCGCCGAGCAGTGTCATGCCCGCCCACGCGAGGCGAACACGGACCTCCGCGGGCGTGCCGCGAACGGTGCGCGCGTAGCGGATCACGATCGCGGCGACGAGCACGCACGCGGCGAGGACTCCCAGGTGGTCGAGGGTCCAGGGTTGGAAGGTGTGCAGGCAGTCCATCGGATGACACGGGGGTCGCGTCGTTCGGTGTGCGCCGCGGCGCGAAGGCAGCGTACGCGGAACGAGGCAAAGGGTCGCGATCGGTGGTGACGCGGGTCAGACGCCCGCTTTTTCGTGGCGCAGCTGACCGCACGCCGCCGCGATGTCCCGCCCCCGGCTCGCGCGGATGTGCGCGTTCACGCCGCGTTCCCGCAGCACGGCTTGGAACCCGTGCACATCGGGCGATTCGGGGCGGGCGAAGGGCAGGCCCTGCACCTCGTTGTAGCGGATCAGGTTCACATTCGCCCGCAGGCGTGCACACACCGACGCGAGTTCCTCCGCGTGTTCGGGGCGGTCGTTCACGCCCCCGAGCAGGATGTACTCGAGCGTGATCTCGCGACCTGTCTTCTCGAACCACTTGCTGCACGCGCCGACGAGCTGATCGATCGTTGTGAATTCCGCCCACGGGATCAGTTCGCGGCGCAGGTCATCGTTCGGCGCGTGCAGGCTCAACGCGAGCGTGACGGGGAGCTCGAGCTCCTCGGCGAGTCTCTCGATCGCCTTGTGCATGCCCACCGTCGAGATCGTGATCTTGCGGGCGCTGATCCCCATGCCCCAGTCGGCCGCCAGCGTGCGCACGGCGTGCGTCACCGCCTTGAAGTTCGCGAGCGGCTCGCCCATCCCCATGAACACGACATTGCTGATCCGCTCCACGCGATCCAGCCGACTCAGCCGCCAGACCTGCTCGACGATGCGCCCCGCGGACAAATTCCCGTCGAGCCCCCCCAGCCCCGAGGCGCAGAACCGGCACCCGACCGGGCAGCCCACCTGGCTCGAGATGCACGCGGTCTTGCGCGACCCATCCGTCGCGGGGATCATCACGCACTCGGTCTGCCGCGCGGTGTTGGAGTAGGGCATCGCGTCGCCCAGCAGCGCGAGCCGGTTCCCGGTGTCGATCACCGCCTCGTCCGCGGAGATCCCCCCCGCATCGAGATCGTCCGGCCACTCGATGAGCAGTTTCTGGGTACCGTCGGTCGCGCGCTGGTGCGCGACGGTGGGCCCAGAAAGGAAGGTCATCTCGGCGGCGAGCGTCTCGCGGTCCTGTGCGGAGAGGTTGGTCATCTCCGCCGGATCGATCACGCCGCGCGTGTAGACCCATTCGAGGATCTGCTTGGCGCGGAAGGGCTTCATGCCGCGTTCAGCGCACCATTCTTTGAGCGAAGCGGGCGTGTGCTGGAAGATGTGGTGGGGGGGATGGTTCATCAGGAGCAGCCATCCACGCTTACCGTCAGCGGCACCGCCCCATACAACTCCGCCGTGATCTCCGGCGCGTGCACGCGGATCCGTCGGTCGGCGGGGTCGATGCCCTTGTCCCGCATCGCCCGCTTGAGCGTCCCGGGGATGCCGAACTCGACATCTTCCTCGAAGATATCGGCGACCTCGATCTGCGCACCAAACCGCTCGACCAGCGTCTTGCACAGATCCGCGACGAGGTCCTCGGGCGCGCTCGCCCCGGCCGTGACGAGCACCGCGTCGATCAGCGACCCGTCATCTTTCCGCAGCCACGACTCGTCGAGCCCCGCCGCGTCGTCGAGCAGCTTGCCGGGCGTTCCCGCGTTCGCCGCGATCTCGGTGAGGCGGACGCTGTTCGACGAGTGCGTCGAGCCCACGACCAGCACGAGGTCCGCCCGCGGTGCGAGCTGCCGCACGGCGTGCTGCCGGTTGGTCGTCGCGTAGCAGATGTCGTCGGACGGGGGCGATTGGATGTTCGGGAAGGCCTTCTTCAACGCGTCGATGATCACGCCCGCGTCGTCCGTGCTCAGCGTGGTCTGCGTCAGGTAGATCAGCTTGTCGGGGTCGTGGATGGTCAGGCCCGGGATGTCGTCGGGCGACTCGACCACCTGCGTCGCGTCGGGCGCCTCGCCCTTTGTTCCGATGACCTCCTGGTGGTTGCGGTGCCCAACCAGCAGGATCTGGTACCCCTTGCGGCTGTAGCGGATCGCCTCGGAATGGACCTTGGTCACCAGCGGGCAGGTCGCGTCGATCGCGGTCAAGCCGCGGGCCTCGGCCTGCCGGCGGACCGCGGGGCTGATCCCGTGCGCGCTGAACACGACGACCGAGCCCTCGGGGATCTCGTCCACATCCTCGACGAAGACCACCCCCCGGCTCCTGAACCGGTCGACGACATGGGTGTTGTGCACGATGTCGTGGTAGACATACACCGTCTCGCCCTCGAAGACATCGAGCACCTGGTCGACGACATCGATCGCCATCTGGACGCCGGCGCAGAAGCCGCGGGGGTTGGCGAGAATGATGCGCACGCGTCGTGACTCCTTGCCCGGCTCAGCGTTCCGCGGACCGGGTTGTTCGGGACAGGACCGGATCGTACGGGCGGGGCTGCGCCCGGTGCGGCTCCCGTGCGAACAATCCCGGGGCGACTCGCGGGGGATTCGATGACCGGAGGTCGGGCGATGCCGAGGAAACGGGCTGGTGTGTGTCTTTCGTCGCTGGTGATGGCTCTCGTGGCGGGGGCCCTCCCGGCGGCGGCGCAGGACGGAGCGGGCGACCCGCCCGCCCTGACCCCCCAGACGATCCGGTCGATCACCGACCAGTTCCGCAAGCACGGGCTCGCCGACGCGCCCGCGAAGCCCGACGGCGCGGTCCGGCTCGCGACCTACAACATCCACGACCTTTTCGACGCGGACGACGATCCCGCGCTGCGCGACCGCAACGAGGATTCGGGCAAGACGATGACCCCCGAGCGGCGGGCGGCGACGGCGCACGCCCTGCGCGCGATCGGTGCGGACATCCTCGCGCTGCAGGAGGTCGAGTCGTTCGACGCGCTGGAGTGGTACCGGCGCGAGGCGCTCGCGGACATGGGGTACACCTACGCCGCGTCGGAGGATGTGGGGCACTCCCTGGGCATGGAGCAGGGGGTGCTGAGCCGGTTCCCGATCCTCGCAACCCAAACATGGGCCGATCGGGTGATCGGGGAGCACCCTCCTTTGTACCGCGGCAGGCCCAATCGCTACGCGGGGCAACCCATGACCTTCCGGCGCAGCCCGTTGATGGTCGAGGTTGGGCTTGTCGAAGAGGCCGACGAAGCGGACCTCGGGATCATCCCCGAAGACCAGCGCCTCACCCTGCTCGTCGTCCACGCGAAGACGGGGGACGGGTCCGAGGCGTGGCGCGCGGCGGAGGGCAAGGCGATCGCGGCGATCGTCGGAGAACTGACGCAGAGCCGACCCGAGCGGCGGATCGTCGTTTTGGGTGATTTTGCGGTCCCCGCGGGCGAGGGGCACCTCGCGCCGCTGCTGAACGCGGGATTGACCGATGTGTTCGCGGCCGGTGAGGTGGAGAGCACCGCGGGCACCGACGCCGACGCGACCGCGACGGACATCGACGGTGGGCGTAACTGCCTGATATTGCTGGGCGAAGGGGTTTCGCTCGCGGAGGGCGCGACGCCCTTCGTGCTGGGGACGCTCGCGCCCCCCGAGCGGCTGGACCGGCGGATGGCGTACCGCATGCCGGGCTTCGCGAGCGATCACTACCCCGTGGTCTGCGATCTCGCGCGATAGACTCTCGAAGGGGCCGCGGCGGCGCGGCGGGCCTTCATCATTTCTTAACCATTCGTACACATTCGGGGGCTAGGATCGGGCCCTCGCGAGCAGACCGGTGTCGGGACCCCCGACGCCGACGCTGAACAGGAACGCGAACCCAGCCGGGGAACACCCCGGCGGAGCGACGGAGCCGGGACCGATGGACAGGCTGAAGCCTTGGCAGATCGTGCTGTTGGTCGTGGCGGCGGTGGTGCTGGGGGTGTCGCTGTGGATCAGTCTGGGCGGATCGCGCGTTCCGAACCCCAGCGATGTGATTGTCGCCGATGTGGAATCGGGCGACCTGTATGTGCTTGATACCTCCGGCCGCAAGATCGTTCTGCTTCCGGCAACGAACCCCGAGACCGGAGCGCGGACCCTCTTCCCGGTGCGGAAAGAAGAGGATGGCTCTTGGGTCATCACCGGGATCGTTGCGGGCGAGTTGGCGGAATACGAAGGTCCGGCAGCCGCCGTGCGAGATCGGGGCAGCCGGATCGTTGAAGTCACGAGCGAGAATCCTCGTCGCCTAAATTGAGCGATTGTCGTAAGGAAAAGACCATGATGCACCTCACGAACGAGGTCAACCGTGCGAACCGGCGTCGACTCGGCTTCACGCTGATCGAGTTGCTCGTCGTCATCGCGATCATCGCGTTGCTGATCGGGATCCTCTTGCCTGCGCTCGGCGCGGCGAGGGGCAGCGCCCGCCGGCTCGTGTGCTCGTCGAATGAGCGGAGTCTCGCGCAGCTTCAATTGCTCTACGCCTTTGACAACAAGGACTTCTACGCAGGGCCGAACACGAGCGGGGGTGAGCTCGACGATGTGTATCTCGATGGCCGCGACGCTCTCACCATTGATGACATCGTCGGTGACTCGTCTGCCACGACGCCCACGCAGGTCGGCGATTGGATCAGCCCGATTCTCGGCGATTCCGTCGGCCTCTCGGAGAACCGTCCCCTTCGCCTCGCGCAGATTCTGAACGATTACGCGTGCGCGGAAGCGGTCGAGGCGACCTCATTGTTCGGGAACGAGTCCGACTTCACCGACCAGGTTGTCGCAGATATTTTCGGTCGCGGCGTGAACGGGGTCAGCTACCTCGCGCCGAACACCATGATGGCGTATTCGTCAGCAGCGAACTTCCCCTCGGTGCAGTTCTCGGGTGGGCGACCCGTCGCGTATCTCTCCGTGACACGGATGGTCTTCAACAACGGCGCGCTCGTCGCGCCGCAGTTCGAGCCGCGTATCGATCGCGTCGGCGGCGCCGCCGCCACGAAGGTCATGTTTGCTGACGGGCTGCGTATCGTTTCTCGTGAGGGTGTGACGATCTCGGTCAACGCAGATCAGGGCGGCTTGCTCAACAACTTCGTGGGCAACAATCCGGTCTTCGAGGGCAGTTCCGCCTACGGCCGAGTTCCCGAGCAGTACAACGGCGCAGGCGAGGCACCCTTCAACCAGCAGGCGTCGTTCCGGCACAGCAACGGGATCAACGCGGCCTACTTCGATGGGCATGTCTCGTACATGGGCCAGACCGAGGCGTATACCGATCCTCGACCTTGGTTCCCGGGTGGCAGCGTCTGGAATCCGTCCCAATACAACGGAGCGACCCAAGAGTCCATCGATTTCATGGAGAGCATCAGTTCGCCCCGACAGGATGGCTCGGTCATCATCAACTGACGCCGCAACATTGCAGGTCGAGATCAACAGCCTCCCTTCCGGGGGGCTGTTTTCTTTGGGGCGTCCTGCCCTTGGCAGACGCCCGATAACCACACTGGCTTAACCCGATCTTCACCGTGCCCCCCTTGTGGAGGGGGCGGCTGGTGCTATAGTTAGAGGCTCGCGGGGGACCGCGGCGAGGAGAGCGTACAGCCACGCCGGGACGCGTGGCCGCGCCCAACATCGTGAGATTCGCTCGGCCTGAGTGGGGTCCGGGCGCGGCTCGGGGGGGTCCCGCCGGGTCGTTGAGCAACCATGGAGAGACTGGATATGAAGACTGCTATCGCCCTTATCGCGGCCGCCGGCTCGATCGCCAGCGCGGATGTCGTCATCAACGAGGTGCTGGGCTCAACCACCAGCACCGACACGGAGTTCGTCGAGCTCTACAACGGCGGCGCCAGCGCCGTGAGCCTCGACGGCTGGAGCATCGAGCTCTGGGATTCGGACAGCACCAGCAGCGGCTTCGGCGGCGCGGACGGCTTCCAGGTCCTCGACCTCTCGGGCTTCTCCATCGACGCGGGCGGCTACTTCCTGGCCGCGAACGACACCTTCAACCAGTTCTTCACCGCGAATGTCGATCTCGCGTTCGCCGACAACGGCATCGAGAACGGTTCGTACACCATCATCCTGAAGAACAACGGCGTCGCCGTGAACACCATCCTCGTCTCCGACGACGACGGTGTCGCGAACGAGGCGGGCGTCGCGGTCACCCCCGACCTGTCGATCGGCCCGGACGGCTCGTTCCTCCCCGCCGGTTTCTACCGCGTCGGTGACGGCAGCGACACCCTGGCGCTGCTCGAGTTCAGCCCCCGCCCCGCCCCCTCGGCG
>DLBY01000076.1:0-4682 GCA_002480345.1 Phycisphaerales bacterium UBA7812
CCCGCGCCGACCGACGCCGCGGACCTGGCCAGCGCCTCGAAGGCGCAGGCGATCCGCGACAAACTCGTCGCGGGCGTGGTGCCGGGCGGCGTGTCGTTCGAGAACGGCGTCGCGACGCCCAGCGCACCCGCGCAGCCGGCGCGCCCGGCGAACGCGCCGATCCCGTTCTACCGGCACCCCGCGGACAAGAACGCCGCGGCGACCGCGATCAACCTTGGCTCGCGCCTCGACACGCAGGCCTGAGCGGGCCCGCGTCGCACCGGATCGAGTTCTTCTCCCGGCTCACGGATGAGCCGAGTCAGCCGCGCGGGGTGTACGCACACGCGCAACGCCCACGCCAGCAGCCCGGATGGAGCCTTGCATGCCCGACACCGCTTCGACGACCGCCCCCGCCGCGTCCCGCTCGCTCGCTCGCCCCGGGGCGGGCCCGCTCGCGGCGCACTGGATGCTCGACCCGGACCTGGTCTACCTGAACCACGGATCGTTCGGCGCCTGCCCGCGGGCGGTGCTCGACGCGCAGTCGCGCTACCGCGCCCAGATGGAGCGCGACAGCGTCTCGTTCTTCATGGGCCCGGTGTGGGACCTGCTCAACGCGAGCCGGGAATCGCTCGCGGGCATGCTCGGGGGCGAGGCGGGGAGCTATGTCTTCCTGCCCAACGCGACCACCGCGGTGACGACGGTGCTGGACAACTTCGCTCGCGGCGCGGTCGACGGGAAGCCCCTGGGCCCGGGCGACGAGATCCTGATGACGACGCACGAGTACCCCGCGTGCCGGTTCAACGCGCACCGGATCGCCGAGCGGTGCGGCGCGCGCGCGGTCGAGACGCCCTTCCCCACGCCCGCGACGCACCCGACACCGATCAGCGCGGACGACATCGTCGGAGCGGTGCTCGCGGGGGTGACCGAGCGGACGCGCATCGCGATGCTCAGCCACATCACGAGTTCGAGCGCCGCGGTGATGCCGATGCGCCGGATCACCGACGCGCTGCGCGAGCGGGGCATCCCGACGCTGATCGACGGTGCGCACGGCGCGGGCGCGGTGGACTTCGACCTCCCGTCGCTGGGCGGCGCGTTCTACACCGCGAACTGCCACAAGTGGCTCAGCACCCCCAAGGGCGTCGCGCTGCTGTGGGTGCACCCCGACCACCACGAGAACTTCCGACCCCTCGTGCTCAGCAACGATGCGCACACCCCCGCCGGTAAGCACGGCAGGAGCCGCCTGACGCTCGAGTTCGACTACATCGGGACCGACGACTACACGCCCATGTGCGCCGTCGCGGACGCCGTGCGCACGATCCCCGAGATCGCGGGGACCGACTGGGCGGGCGTGTGCGCCCGCAACCGCGACCTCGCGCTCACGGGTCGCGCGATCCTGTGCGAGCGCCTGGGCCTCGAGCCCGTCTACAGCGACGGGCTCATCGGGCCCATGGTCACGCTGCTGCTGCCCCGGATGGAGGAGAGCCGGCGGGAAGCCCACGCGGCCCGCCCCACGATGTACCACGACGCGCTGCAGGACAACCTGCTCGCCCGGCACGGCGTCCAGGTCCCCATCTGGCGCTTCGGCGCGATGAAGAAGGGCGACCCCTTCGACGGGCAGCGGTGCGTGCGGATCAGCGCCCAGCTCTACAACACCGAGGCGCAGTACGCCTACCTCGCCGACGCGCTCGCGGTCGAACTGGAACGGGAGCGTTCGGGCTGACGAGACCGCTGTGCTGTCGTGCGCGAGCCCGGGCCTACTCCGACTCGCTGTCTTCGGCCTCGTCCTGCGCCGTGACCTTCTCGATCGCCTTGTTGCCGATGTGGGCGAGGATCGCGAGCACCGCGATCGCGGCGATCACCGACACCCAGAGCATCCAGGGCTGGCGGGCCTGCTTCATCGCCTCCTTGGTCAGCTCGCCCTCGACATGCGAGGCGACCCACACGACCAGGGCGGTCCGCGGCAGCATCCCCACCGCGGTCCCGATGATGTAGATCCACCACGGGACGCGCGTCGTGGACAGCACGAGGTTCGTCAGGCTGAACGGCGAGTTCGGGGGCACGCGCACGAGCGTGACGATGCCCAGCGTCTTCGCGGGCCCCGAGCCGACCAGGGCGTCGCGGACGGCGCGGGCGCGGGTGTTCCGCTCCAGCTCGGCGTCCACGCGGTCCTGCCCGATCCGGGTGGCGATGGGGCGACCGACGCACGATGCACCGACGAAACCGACGAGGGCTGCGAGCGTGCCGATGACCGGCCCGAACGCCCAGCCGCCCAGGAAAGCCTGCGCATAGGTGGGCAGGAGCCCGAGCCCGGCGGCGACAACGAAAATCGCGGCGTAGACCGCGACGCCTGTCCCCTCGCCGAGCGAGGCGAGCCAGTCGCTCACATCCCGGATGTAGTAGAGCAGGGCGAACCCGCCCAGCGCCGGCATCACCGCCCAGGCGACGCCCAGCCACGCGGCGGCGCCGAGCCGCTCGAACACGCCGGGCGCGACGGCGCCCTCCATCGGGAGTTCCTCCGCCGGATCGGCGTCCCGGGTCGCGCGGACGATCTCGTCGGGCTCGATCGCGGGCGTGCTGTCGGGGTTGGTTTCGGGCATGGTCGCAAGGGTAGGGGGCGCGGCCGCCGCGCGGGGCGCGGTCTGATCCGCTACAGTCGCCCTGAAGTGAACGAAACCCCTCGGTGGTCGGCCCACACGCCGCCCTGCCGCATTTCCCGGAGCCCAGCATGATCCCCAAGCCCCCGCCGCGTGACCACACCCAGGGGTTCCTCTATTTCCCGCCCTACCGCGTCCAGGGGGTGTCGGTCGCGGGCGAGGCGACCTGTATCCAGATCCCCGAGCTCGACATCTGCTTCGACATGGGGATGTGCCTGCGCGCGTCGCTCGCGTGCAAGTACGCGGTGATCAGCCACGGGCATATGGACCACATCGGGGGGCTGGCGTACTGGTGCAGCCAGCGGAATTTCCAGGGCATGGGGCCCGGGACGATCGTCTGCGACGAGCGGATCGCGAAAGACATCCGGGGCATGATGCAGGGGTTCGTGAACCTCGAGCGTCAGAAAACGCCCTACGAACTCGAAACACTCGTTCCGGGTCAGGAACTCCAGATCAAGAACAACATCGTGCTGCGTCCGATCGAGGTCGAGCACACCTGCCCCGCGGTGGGCTACACGATCGTCGAGAAGCGCACCAAGCTCAAGGATGAGTACCGCGAGCTCCCGCAGGAAAAACTCCGCGAGCTGAAAGAACGGGGCGAGGAGATCGTCCGGCATCTCGAGGTCCCGCTGATCGCGTACCTGGGCGACACGCTCCCGGGCCCACATCTTGTGCACGACTCGGTGCGCACCGCCAAGATCGTGATCAGCGAGTGCACCTTCCTCGAGCCCGACCATGTCGAGCGCGCGAAGATCGGGATGCACATGCACATCAACGATGTCGCGGAGTGGCTCCGCGTGCTCGAGTGCGAGGCGCTGGTGCTCACGCATGTCAGCCGGCGAACGCACATGCAGTACGCCCGCGATCGCGTCGACGCGCTCTGCGGCGACAAGGCGGAGAGAGTGCATTTCCTCATGGATCACCGGCGCAACCGCGCGCGGTACGACGAGCAGGCCGCCGCCGCGGAGAAGCGCGAACGCGAGCTGATGTCGCGCGGCGGATGAGATTTTTTTCGGGCGCAAACCCGCGCCGCGTGACGGGAACGCCCGCGACGCGGGCGCGCGCGGACAACCCAGATTGACACGCGAGCGCCGGCAAACTATCTTGCTCCTCGGCCATCGGAGGGAGGGCAACGCGATGCCCGCGATGGTGGAACAAGTGGTGATGTCCGGTTCGTGTTCCTTGCCGCGAACCGCCAGCTGATAACGAGGTCGTGCTGATGACCGATCCGGATCGCGAGATCTGGGATGGGATGCTTGCGCATCTGCGCGCGCACCATCCGGCGCTGTGCCGTCACTGGTTTGCGGATCTGGAGCCGGTCACGGTTGCGGAGGGCTCGGTCTACCTCCGCGCGAACAAGGAGATGCAGCGCGAGTACCTGCGTCGCTCCTGCGTCGACGCGTTCGTCGATGCCGCGCAGGTCGCGTCCAACAGCCTGCTGGGCGTCCGCTTCCTGGGGCCGGGCGAGCCCGCGCCCGAACCAACCCGCTCGCCCGGGCGCGATGCGCACGACAACGCCTCGGCGGGCCCCGTCTCACCGAAGGGCTCGCGCGGCGCCGAGACGGAGATCAAACCCCCGAAACCCGCCCGGCTTCCCGCGCAGGGTGTGCTCCACAAGAAGCGGGACGGGTACGCGCTGGGATCATCCGAAGCCGCGGCGGACGGCGTCGGGTCGTTCTTCCTGAACCCCGACTATGTCTTCGAGAACTTCATCGTGGGCGAGGGCAACCGCTGGGCGTACGCCGCCGCGGTCGCCGTCGCGGAGAACCCGGGTCGGTCCTACAACCCGCTTTTCATCCACGGCGATGTGGGCCTGGGCAAGACGCACCTGCTGCAGGCGATCTGCCTTCGGATCAAGGAGGACCAGCCCGGGGCGGTGCTGCACTATGTCTCGTGCGACGAGTTCATCAACGAGTTCATGCAGAGCGTGCAGAACAACCAGATGGGCGAGTTCCGCCACCGTTTCCGGGATGTCGATGTGCTGGTCATCGACGACATCCACTTCCTGACGAGCCGGGAGCGGAGCCAGGAGGAGTTCTTCCACACCTT
>DLBY01000076.1:4988-6761 GCA_002480345.1 Phycisphaerales bacterium UBA7812
AGGAGTTCTTCCACACCTTCAACAGCCTGCACTCGGCGCACAAGCAGATCATCATCTCCTCCGATGCGCCGCCCCAGCAGATCCCCAACCTCGAGAGCCGGCTCGTCTCGCGCTTCCAATCGGGGCTGGTCGCGGAGATCTTCAAGCCCACCTTCGAGACGCGGGTCGCGATCTTGCTGACGAAGGCCCGCCTCAGAGGCATCGAGCTGGGCCAGGGTGTCGCGGAGTATGTCGCCTCCCGCTTCGAGACCAACATCCGCGAACTGGAGGGGGCGATCACGCAGTTGCAGGTCTTCGCCTCGATGGAACGCGCCGAGATCACGCTCGACCTGGCGCGGAAGGTCTTCGGGGAAGAGGCTCCCAAGGCCTCCAAGAAGCAGCCCTCGGTCGACGAGATCATCCAGCTGGTCTGCGGGTTTTACGATGTCAAGCGGATCGACCTGCTGGGCAAGCGCCGGCACCAGTCGATCAGCCTGCCCAGGCAGGTCTGCATGCACCTCGTCAGGCAGCACACCCGCCTCTCCCTCGAGGAGATCGGGGCCCAGTTCGGGGGTCGGGATCACAGCACCGTGATCCACGCGGTCCGCTCTGTGGACACCAAACAGAAGCAGGACCCATCATTCGCCGAAACGCTCTCCGCCCTCGAGGCGGACCTCATCAAGAGCACCGCGACCAACTGACAACCTGTTGTGGAAAACTCGTGGGCAAGCGCTCGCCGGCGCGCGATCTATTCAAGGGATCGATGGGTCCCCTTTGGGAATCGTCGGTTCTATACCGCCCGATTTGCACCGTACCGAGCGCCAGCGCCAGGCAACCGACAGAATCTTCCGGTCGCGACTGGTGTCCTAAGTATCTTTCATTTCGTTCTTTATGATGGGTGTCCGCGGGGGTTCCCACAGACCGACAGGCTTGAATCTATCTTCATTACTTTTTTACATTGAATAGAGGTCTTTCCGGAGGGCGCCCCGTGTTCATTCGAAACGCCCCCGGCTTATCCACATCCGTTGTGGATGACTCGTCCGTAAAACCACCGGCAAGGGGTTAACGAATCCGGGGCTGGCACGCCTCGCAGTAGACCGTTGCCCGCTGCGCAACACGAGCCCCAATCAGAGCCCTTCCACACCGGGTGCAAGGCTGGCCCGCCCTCCCGTACACGGCATGGGTCCGCTGGTATGCCCCCGATCGACCCGTGCCGTCGCGGTAATCGCGGATGGTCGAGCCTCCGCGTGCGATCGCGTCTCGGAGAATCCCGCGGATCGAGCCCGCGAGCGCCGCGACCGTCGCCCGTTCCAGCCGGCACGCGAGCGTCTCGGGGTGGATCCCGCTCGCGAACAACGCCTCGTCGGCGTAGATGTTCCCCACCCCCGCAAGGACCTGCTGGTCGAGCAGCGCGGCCTTGATCGCGCGCTTCGTGCCCGCGAGGCGCTCCGCGAGCGCGGGCGCGCGCACCGTGAGCGCATCGGGCCCCAGCGAGGCCCAGAGCGGGCCTGTGCCCTCCGGGAGCAGCCGGACGAGTCCGAACCGCCTCGGGTCGCTGAACGCGAGCCTGCGCCCGTTGTCGAGCTTCCAGGTGATGTGGGTGTGCGCGGGGAGGCGGTCGCTCGGATCGAGGACCCGCATCCCGCCCGTCATGCCCAGGTGGACGACCACGGCGCGCCCGTCCGATGCCTCGATCCCGAGCTGCTTGCCGTGCCTGGTCAGGCGCGCGATCGTCGCGCCCGTGAGCAGCCAGGCCGGGTTGAGGCGCACAGGCGTGCGGACGGTTCGGCTGCG
>DLBY01000068.1 GCA_002480345.1 Phycisphaerales bacterium UBA7812
GTTGATCTCGTCGGCGAGGACGACATTCGCGAACACGGGCCCGCGCACGAAGCGGAGCGCCCGGTGCCCCGTCGTCCGGTCCTCCTCGATCATCTCCGTCCCCGTGATGTCGCTGGGCATCAGGTCGGGGGTGAACTGGATGCGGCTGAAATCGAGCGACATCGTGCGCGCGATCGTGGAGATCAGCAGCGTCTTGGCAAGGCCCGGCACGCCCACGACGAGGGCGTGCCCCCGGCAGAAGATGCAGGTGAGGATCTGGTCGACGACCTCCTCCTGCCCCACGATGACCTTCGCGATCTCGGTCCGCAGCGCGTCGTAGGTCTCGCGCACATGGGCGAGCGTCTCCTGCGCGTCGCTCGGCGAGCCGTTGGAGCCTTCGTGCGTCATGCCGTCTCCTGTCGGGGTTCGGTTCCGTCCGGTGATCATCCTACCGCTCGGCACCCCGTCGGGGTTCGGGGAGAGTGCGCCGCGACGCAAGAGATCGGAGACGAGGCGACAAAAACAAGACGGCCGAGCGGGGTCTCGTCGCTCGGCCGTCGGCGACCGGCGGGGAAGTGCCGGTTCGCAAGGGGATGTCGGAGTCGGTCGTCCCGGCGTGCCGTTCGTGCCCCCCGGGTCATGCAGCCGGAAGCGAAACCGAGCGGGAACCGGTTCGCGGGGTCGTTCGGGTTTCCCGTCCCCCGCTTTCGCGCGGCCCGCGGGGATCCCGCGAGAAACCGCACGATTCGTCTACCACGCCGCTGGGCGCGGGTTGCGATCAGCCGCGGTCATCACGGCGTTTTTCCAGCATCTGCTCGACGCGATCGAGCATGCGGTCGAAGACGCGTTCCATGCGTTCCCAGCGCTCTTCCATGCGCTCCTCGAGAGACTCGAGGCGGTCCTCGAACTGGTCTTCGAGGTCCTCGAGACGCGCCTCGAGCTCGTCTGCCATCGCCTCGCGGTCGTCGTCGTCGATGATCAGTCGCCCGTTGTCGAGCGTGAAGGCCCGGGAGCGGCGGAGCTGCTCGGCCTGGGCGCCGAGCTGGCGCTGCATCTGCTCCATCTGCTCGCGGAACTTGCGGGCGATGTCCTCGTTCTGCCCCGCGGCGCCGAGCTCTTCGAGCCTGCGCATCGTCTCCTCGAGCGCACGCTTGACCTCGTCGTTTTCACCCTGTCGCCAGCGGTTGGTCAGGCCGAACGGGAAGTCGGCTTCCTCGCCCGGGGTCACTTCGATGGTCGTGGTCATGCTGGGGGTGCCCAGTTTCTGGGCGTCGTAGGCCTCGAGTTCCATCTCGATCTCGATCTCGTCGCCCTTCCGGATGACGACCAGGTCGAGCTCATCGCCGGGTGTGCTCTCCATGAGCGCCTCGTGCAGAACGCGCTGGTCGTCCATCGGGTCGCCGTTGACCTCGATGATGATGTCCCACTGGCGGAGCCCCGCCTTCTCGGCGGGCAGGCCCTCCATGATCTTCTCGAGCACGAGCGCGTGCTCGGGCAGATCGAGGTGTGCCCGCAGCGCATCGCTGGGGGACTCGAGCAGCACGCCCATCATCACCGGGGGGCGCTCCGCTGCGATCGCGCGCTCCATCTCCTCGGCCTCGCCCGGGAAGCCGAACCGGTAGACACGGGGCGCCGCCGCCGGGCGCGGGGGCCGGGGCGTTCCGGCGAAGACCCCGCCTCGCGGGCCCCCGACGACGACTTCCTTGAGGACCTTCCCGTCGTTGCCCAGGATGATGACCTTGTTGTCCCGGGTCTCGATGAGGTCGTCATCGATGCGCACGCCGTTGACGCGGGCGATCGTCTCCCCGTCTCGGACGATGATCTCGTACTTGTCGTCGTTGTCGATGCTGACGAACTCGAAGTCCGTCTTGCTGTCGGCGTGCTCGTCGTTCGTGTGATCGGGGCCCGCGCCCGCGGCGTTCGCGAGCAGGCAACCGGCGAGGCCGGCGGCGATCGTCATCCAACGCGTGCGTGTCATCGCAAACTCCTTCGTGTCGAGGCGGTCGGGAGGTCGTTGCCGTCCGCGTCCCGCCGTGGGTCTCGGAACCGCCCGGCGTACCGGGGCTGAACACCCGGATGCGCTGCGCGGGATCGCCCGTCGCGGGTCTCGGGGAAATTCCCCCAGGCCCGAGGGGCGTCAGTACGAGACCTTCGCGGGCACGACCTCCGGCGCGGGGACGATCGACGCGGCCCCGAACTCGTCGCGCCCGACCTTGAACACCTGGTCGGCGGGCACGAACTCGCGTTCCAGGATCTGGCGCACATAGAGCACCTCAACGCCCGACCCGTCCGCGAGGGGGCGGGATTCGAGCACGCGCTTGTCGGGCATCACCCCGATGACCCGCCCCGCCTCGCGTCCCGTGTCCAGGTATTGCGCCAGCGCCTCGTCGGGTGTCGAGGGCAGCAGGTTCGCGGGGACCATCGAGGCGGTGTTCGCGCCGCTGGTGCCGTCGAGCGTCCGCGTAGGCGACGGAAGGCCCGTGAACCAGACCAGCAGGATCGCGGCCGCCGCCGCCCAGCCGCCCCAGGCGCGCACGCCGTCCATGCGGCGCTGGAACCGCTCGGCGGGGGTCATCAGCTCGCCCTCGGGCAGGTCCACCCCTTCGGCGATCGTCCCAACCTCGTCGACCACATCGCCCAGCAGCTCGTGCTGGCGCTGGGTGACGGTGAGGTCGGTCCACACGCTCGGATCCGCCTGCGCGAGCGTGCGCAGCGCCGCCCAGTCGCGTTCGCTCGCCTCGCCGTCGATGACGCGTCCGATCAGTTCGTCGCGTCGGTCGATCGCGGGGTCGCTGGTGTTGCCGGTTGTGTCGTTGTGGTCGCTCATCGCTCACCCGTGTTTCTGCGCCCGCTCGGGGCGCCTGGACTCTCTCGAACGGATCGGGGCTGGGGTCAGGCCCCCGCCGCGGCGCGGCGCCGGGCCGGGGCCTCAGGATTTCCCGCCGCGGTCTCCGTGTGCCCGCGCTGTCGTTCGTTCTGGATCGCGAGCTCGCGGAGCATGCGTCGCCCCCGCGCGATCCGCGTCTCGATCGTGGTCTCGGGCAGATCGAGCACCGCACCGATCTGCTTGTAGCTCATCCCGCGGACACACCGCATCAGCAGGGGCTCGCGGTAGCCCTCCGGGAGCGTCCGCGCGAGGTCCATGAGCCGGTCCGCCTCCTCGCGGCGGGTCGCGTCGTCCTCCGTCGCGCCGGGCTCGACCTCGCGTTCGCGCACGAGGCGGAGGTGCTTGCGCTTGCGCTGGACCTCCCTGCCCGAGGCGCGGGCCGCGTTGATCGCGACGGTGCGGAGCCAGGGCTTGACCGCCGCGGGGTCGCGCAGTTCCCCGATCTTGCGGACCACGCTCATCGCGACGACCTGGAGCAGGTCCTCGACATCGACCTCGCGCGGCTTGTGGGCAAGGAGGATCGCGGCGACCCAGCGCCGGTGCTCGCGCCAGATCCGGCGGATCTCGTCGGGCCCGAACAGGGGCGCACCGTCGTCCGGCGGCGTCACGACGCGCAGAGGTGTTTCGGACGGACTTTGTTCGGTCTTCCCCGCCATAACGCCTTCCGTCTGTGCCACTCGGACGCGCCGGGATCTCGGGGCTGTCACGATCCCGGGACTTTTTAGACGCCGGGCCCCGCGCCCGCGTTCCCTCTCTATCGTCTCGGCGATGCCCAGCGCCGCGAAACCGCCAGCCCCGCCCCCGAGCGACCCCGCAGAGATGTCCCTGGGCGATCACCTCGAGGAATTGCGGAGACGGGTGATCCTGGCGCTGATCGGGATCCTGCCGATCCTGATCACGGCGCTGGTGCTGGGCAAGCCGTTGATCGCGCTGCTGATCGACCCGCTGCGCGACGAGTTGCGGGCCGCGAGCCAGCCCTCGGGGTTGTTGGCGACGGGTCCGTTCGAGACCTTCGCGGTCTACCTGCAGATCTCGCTGATCGCGACGGTGATCGTGGGCAGCCCGTGGATTCTCTACCAGCTGTGGAAGTTCATCGAGCCGGGCCTGTACAGCAACGAGCGCTCGTTCGTGCACATCCTCGTGCCGCTGAGCTCGATCCTGACGCTGACGAGCGCCGCGTTCCTGTATTTCGTGGTCCTGCCGGTCATCCTCGCGTTCTTCATCAACTTCGGGAGCCAGCTTGGCCAGTCCTCGACGCCGGTCGTCGAGGTCGGGGAGGGGATCGTTCTCCCGTCCCTCCCGGTGTTCGACGGCGATCCGCCCGATCCGCAGATTGGGCAGCAATGGATCAACACCGACCTGATGCAGATGCGGACGGTCGTGCCCAAGCGTGACGGCAGCCCGGTGGTCATCGGCGCCGAACTCGTCGCGGGCGCCGGCATCACCCAGCAGTACCGCGTGAGTGAGTACATCAAGACGGTGCTGAACCTCGCGCTCGCGTTCGGGATCGGGTTCCAGACCCCGGTCGTCGTGCTGCTGCTGGGCTGGGCGGGGATCGTGGATCGCAAGACGCTCGGGAGATATCGCCGGTTCGCGGTCGCCGCGTGCACGATCGCGGGCGCGGTGCTCACGCCCGCGGACCCGCTCTCGATGATGCTCCTCGCGGGCCCGCTGTATGTCCTCTTCGAGCTGGGGATGGTGCTGCTGATCGTCTTCCCGCCCAACTGGGGCAAGGCCCGCGAGCCCGACGGGGATGCCGACGAGCCCCTCCCGGAGGTCGAGGAGCCGGACCAGGAGGCGACCGCGGCTGACGCGCCCGCTGAACGCCCGACGCGCGACATCTTCGATGAGGACGGCACCCCCGATCCGAACGCGTACGACGATCCGCCCCCGCCGCCCGGCGGGTGGCGCGGCGCCGATGGGGACGAGCCGGGCGACGAGGACGGCCGCGCATGACGCCCGACCCCGCGTGCCCCAGCGACACCGACGAGGCGATGATGCGTCGCGCCCTCAGGCTCGCGGAACAGGCCGCGGAGCAGGGCGAGGTCCCCGTCGGCGCGGTGGTGTACGAAACCGAGACCGGCACGGTGCTCGCGGAAGCGGCGAACCGGCGTGAAACGGACCGGGACCCGAGCGCGCACGCGGAGTTCATCGCGATCCGCGCCGCCTGCGCCGCGATCGGGGACTGGCGCCTGAACCACTGCTCGCTCGCGGTGACGCTCGAGCCCTGCCCCATGTGCGCGGGCCTGATCGTCAACGCGCGCCTCGGGCGGGTGATCTACGGCGCCGATGATCCGAAGGCGGGGGCCGTGCGCACGCTCTACGAGATCCTGACCGACGACCGCCTGAACCACCGCGCCGAGGTCATCGGGGGCGTGGGCGCCGACGAATCCGCGGGGTTGCTCCGCGCGTTCTTCCGCCGCCTGCGGTCCTGACCCCCGCGCTGTCCCGAGAGATCGCGATGCCCGAGTTGCCCGAGGTCGAGACGCTGCGCCGGTCGCTCGAACCCCTGCTGTCGGGGCGGTCGCTGTCGCGCCCGCGTGTCACCCGCCGCGACATGCTGTGCGCGCCGGGCGATCCCGCGGGCGGGTTCTCCCGCAGCCGAACCGTCCGCACGCCTGTGCGCCTCGACCCGGCCTGGCTGCTCACGGGCGCGACGATCGCGCGCCTGACCAGGCACGGCAAGCAGCTCGGGAT
>DLBY01000017.1:0-771 GCA_002480345.1 Phycisphaerales bacterium UBA7812
CACCTCGTCGCGTGCAAGAGCTTCAGCCGCTGGCTCCATCGCACCGGCCGATGCACCATCGACCCGCTCGCCATGCTGTCACGCGTGTCCGAGACCGGAGAGCAGAAACGACCCCGCCGAGCCCTCACAGCCGACGAGATCACCAAGCTCCTCGACGCCGCGGAGCGCGGCCCCACGCTCGTCAAAGTCTCCGGCCCCGACCGGGCCATGCTCTACCGCCTGCTGCTCGCAACGGGCCTCCGATTCTCCGAGGCCCTGAGCACGACACCCGAATCGTTCGAGCTCGACCACGCCGACGGCCCACGCGTGCGCGTCATGCCCGCCTACTCCAAGAACCGGAAACCGGTGTTCCAGCCGCTCCCGCCGGAGACCGCCGAGATCCTCAGGCCTTGGCTCACCACGCGGTCGCCGGGAAAGCCAACCTGGCGCAAGCCGCACAACCCCTGTCGTGTTTGGCTCAGACCGGATCTGGCCGCGGCCGGCGTGCCATATCAGGACGCCCACGGTGCGTACGCCGACTTCCACGCGACGCGGCACACCTACATCACCATGCTCAACCGCGCCGGCGTGCCGCTCGCGACGGCGATGAGCCTGGCGAGGCACAGCGACCCCAAACTCACCCTCGCGGTCTACGACCACAACAACGAGGCCGACCGCCGGGCCGCCCTCGACGCAGCCTTTGGGAAGCCGTCGCGCGGCACGAGCCAAGGCAGCCAAGTCGCCGCCGAGACCGCCAACGAGGACGACGCGCGTATACGGATCCGTATACGC
>DLBY01000017.1:1066-1274 GCA_002480345.1 Phycisphaerales bacterium UBA7812
CGCGTATACGGATCCGTATACGCGCCCCGCTCTCAGCCTCGCATTCGACCGCATCGCCTCGCACAACGACCACCCCGGAGAGGACCATCCCCGACGCCGACAAAGATCTCGCTAAGTGGCTGAATGGCAACAGGTTCCGCATCGACTCGCACGAGGATGCGCCGCCTTGCACAGGCCAAACAGAAAGTACCCCCCGAAGGACTCGAAC
>DLBY01000017.1:1603-31975 GCA_002480345.1 Phycisphaerales bacterium UBA7812
AACCTTCAACCCGCTGATTAAGAGCCGCGCGGAAATCGGCCTTGGCGATACCGGGAGGGTCGATTTTGAAGGGCGCGTATGTGGATCCGTGAGCGAGCGCGACACACGGTCGGATCGGCTCGAAATCCTGGTGGAAATCGCCCGGGTCATTGGGCAGCTTCCGCCGGCGGAACGGGCTGCCTTGGGGTCGATGTTGTCCCTGATTCTGCGGGAAGATGATGGCATGCGGTGAGCATCTCTCGATGCTGCGGATCTGGTCACGGCCTCAAGTCAACTCCGTCCAGATCCGCTCCTCGATCCCGCACTGCTCGCACGCCCGGAAGTACTTCGGGCCGTCCTTGCGGATGCGAACGACCTTGCCGCGGTGCCCTTCTACCCCACACGCCGAGCAGACGGTCGGCATCGACGTATTCGTCCCGCAGCTCAGGCACTTCCAGTAATACCCGAACTTCCCCCACTGGGCGGAAAGGGTGGTGCTACCGCAGCCTTTGCATGCGGCAGCTGCCGCAGGGACTGCGGCCGGCTTTGGCGTGGGTGCGGTCGGTGACGCTGTGGTCGCGGCGACCTGCGCGACAGGCTCTGCTCGGACCTTGGTCTCATGGCGTGCGGCAAGGAACTCGGCGACCGCCGAGACCTCCTCGGCCTTCATCGACCATACGCCATACTCGCCCTTCGACTCGCCCAGCAGGCTGCCCGCGGCCTTGTGCTTGCCAAGCTCCTCGAGGATCCTTGCCGGAACTAGGTCCGCTTTGCTGACGAAGGTGCGGAATGGGGCTGCGGGCTCCTTCCATCGGTTGACTCGCCTGATCTTCCCCCGATCCGAGATCGCCACGATGATCTGGATGGGCATGTTGCCGAAGCCGCGCTGGTCTGTGCCGGACACGAGCTTGGAGAGTGTCCGCAGACCGGCCGGCATCTTGCCAAGCAGCTCTTGCCGGTACCGCTGGAGGAACGCCCGAAGAAACTCACCTTGACGGCGCGCCTGTTGGATCGGCGATGGAAAGCCGTGCTCGCGTCCGCCGTACCGACGCGTCCACTCGTCGCCGCCGGCGCCGTCGTCGCGCACGCTGACCTCGTCTGTGACCGACTTGCTCTCGACGATGAACGCACCCCACCGGTGGAGGATGAGGTGATCGACCTGACAGACGCCCGGCCGTCCGTCGTGCTCGGGCTGATCAAGATCAACGAGCCGCAGATCATTCAGGACGAGCAATCCCGACTCGGACGCGAAGTCTCGGTGCAGGTAGAAAGCCATCTGACGCTCGGCCTCAACGCCGGCGCGGATCCGGGGGTCTGAGGACTCTGCGTGCGGTTCCGCGTGCTTGACGATCATGCCTCATCCTGGTCTTCCGGCGTGGCCGGGCCGACGCCGAAATCGTCTAAGGAGTGGATACGCTGATACGCCAACCAATACTTCCAAGACCGAGAAATCCCACAATGAAAGTATGGCGACAGAGTTTCAGCTGAATAGCCGGTCCAACAGAAGAGTAATACGCTCTGAGTCAATGCCTCCATTTGTCTCGTCTTGAGTGACCACCAAAGCTCCCCGGTCACCGCCACCTTCCTCGTGAGGCAGAATGTCGTGAGCACGGTACCACGCGAGCTTATCCTCCCAGCGCCGTCGGTACGATGGGACATGGAGCATGCCACAGTGTTCCCAGTAGACCGTGAGCCCCGACTCCATGTCCTCGACGGTGAAGTCAGGGTACTTCGTCGTGCCGTCGATTGTGAGCTTCCGCTCGTATGAGTAGTCGAGCCCCCGGGTGTGCAGGTGATCGGCGATAATCACCTCGGACTTGGAGCGGACCATCTCCCCCCGGGCGGTGCGGTGGATAAGACCCTCCTCGAAGAATCGACCCTCGATCTCAATTGGCTTCGGCGGCTGGAACAGATTTGTGAGTCGGCGCGCCGTTTCGGAGCGGTCATCGGAGGAGTATTTTCGGAGATCAGCCCGTGGGCCCTGATGCAGGATGATGACCCGGTCACGTTGACGGGTCATCGCCGTATACAGCATCTCGCGTGACAGTAAGCGACACGGATTAGGTAAGACGAGGATAACTGTCCCGAACTCGCTCCCCTGCGACTTGTGAACCGTCAGCGCGTACGCGAGTTCAAGGACCGGATTGCCTTCGTCGCCGAAATCCCGGCTGGTGAAGTCGTATTTGAAACCGGGCTGCGAAGAGAACTCTACCTCGAGCTTCCAGCGCAGATCGGGCAAGCCCTTGCGCCAATAAAAGCCGACGGCCATGCCAATCTCGCCGTTGGCTATGTACGGCTTGTTGCGTTCGGGATAGACGTGCCGGTGCCTGAAGCGCGGATGTGCAGGGTCAGTGTTGACCAAGTTGATGACCTTGTCGCCATAGACGATCTCCTCCGGCCCCATGGGCTTCGGGTGCTTGCGCCTCCACCCCTGTTTCCGAGACGCTTCAATCATCTTGTGGCGGAACTGCTTGTGGATGAAGCGATTGAGATCTGGCACGCCGTGCGCGCCGGCTCGGACGGGCGAGAGGATCTGCCAACCCTCTGCAATCTCGGCCGCCCCGGGCGTGTCCGCGTCACGACGGGGATTGAAGAACGGCAGGTCGTTCCAAATCTGAGCGCCCAGACGCTCATCAAATCCGGAAACGTCATGCCGATCCTTGAGCCCGAGCACCTCGACAACGGTGTCTAGCACGGCGGACTGAAGCTCTTCTGCAGTCTCCCACTGCTGGAACCGGACATGTTCGCTGTATCCCGAGCCAACGACCTTGTCGAAGACCTCGTCTTCGCCGGGAGCGATGGGTGAACCGCTGAACCACTCCGCCAGTTGGAGGTCCTCGCGCTCTTCACCAGCCTGACGCCGTCGGATCGTCAGTTCGGCGTACCCGGGACCAATCCGCGGGAACATCTCTGTCACGCTCTTCGGCGCCAATCGCCGCACGATGTCTACGAACGGACGCCCGGTGCCGATGGGTGGGAGCTGACGTGGATCGCCGATTAGGATCAGTCGATGGACACCGCGGAGCGCCTGCAGCAGCGCGGCGAGCATCTCTTCGGTTAGCATCGACGCCTCATCGACAATGACTGTCCTTGCGGTGTCATCCGGGCGCTTCTCAGAGAGCTGGTACTGACCCGTTGAACCGTCGTACCGGTGGGGGCTGAGGAACTGCGCGATCGTAAATCCCTGGAGCTTAAGATCCCGCGTGGATTGCTCCATTCGCACGCGTGCCTTTCCGGTCGGAGCGAGAAGTAGAACTTCGCCCGCCGTGACGTCCGGATGACCGCACAACACTGAGAGCAGCGTCGTCTTGCCGGTGCCCGCCGGACCAATCAAGACCGAGATGCGTGACTCCGCGAGCTCCTTGAGCGCGACGGTCTTTTCTGTCCGAGCCTGCTCCTCGAGTTCGTCTCCCGTCGCGGCTTGACCAAGGTGCTCGTCCAACAATCGGCGCCAATCCGCCGTGACCACCAACCGCTTCCCCGCTACGCGTTTCGTGACTGCCGCACGAATCACCTCTCCCATCTCAACGAGTCTGCCGAGCTTGAGCGCCGGCTCCCCGTTCGCCATTGGGACCTCGACAACGACATCGCCGAAGCCTTCCTTTGCGACCGCGAGAAGGTCCGCGTCCACATCGCACGACGGCTGGAGCGGCAACTCTCGGATCTTCAGCACCAGTTGGTCCTGGGGGAGCAGCGAGTTGCCAGCGGTTGCCGCCCCTTCGAGGCATGACACAGTGAGCGCGCGCACACGGCGCGCATCCGTGCCAGCATCCAATGCCGATGGCTCCGGGAGCGGGTGTGCCTGTCGAACCACATCGTCAGGAAAGACGCCGCGATCGACCGTCCAGATACTCACTGGGTCAGCAGTGAGCCGAGTGAGCTCGTAGAGCAGGTATGGGTTTGCAATGATTTCAGCGTCGGTCTCCGCTATTCCGGCGCCGGATCGCACCTCCTGCACATAAAGCAGCTTCGCCTGGTCATTCGTGATCTCAAAGCGACTGATGAGTTTCAACAACGCCCGTCGTTCATCCGGTAGCTTTGTCCATTTCGCGGCGAGCGTCTTGCCGATCTTCTGCGCCAGAGGCTCGGGTAGATGCTCCTTCGGGTTGACGAATACTTGATCGAGCAGGGGCCAAGGGTCAGCGTTCTCGCCGACCTTCTCCGCAATCGCTCTCGCGACGAAGTTGCCGTGTTCCACACCGAACGCCAGAAGGGACGCACCAAGCCCCGGACACGGACCCCTTGCCTTCCAGAGTTCACCCAGCCGCTCATCGATCCACTTCAGACAGGCATCCCAATTACCCGGGAATAGTGCCTTCGCCTTCTCAATTGACTCTGCGCACGCTAAGAGTCCTGCGATCGCGCCGTCGTGGGTCACCAACTGTGACGCGTGCGAGAATTCAAGGAAACGATCATCTGCGCTGAATGCCGCGATGCTCGCTGGATCGAAGTCGGGATCCGACTTCGCTCGTTCAATTGCGTCGTGGTAGGGAAGGATGAATCCATCCGTGAAGTCGGGTCGGATCGAGTGCTGGATCATTCGCTCCCAAAGCATCGCCCGGAGCTTGCCATCTAGGTTCTTGGACTCGTATTCGTACTCCGTGCTCGCCCCTACGTGGAGAACTCGTCCGACTCCGATAATGATGCGGCGCCCGCCACTGTCTTCAACGAAGGGAACATGCTTCGCGTAGAAGAAGACAAGAGAGTGTTCCGGCTTGATATGATCGGCAAAGCCATCGAGCAACGCCTGTTGATTCGAGCGTTCCTGCAGCCATTGTGTCTTGAACTTGAGCTTCGGTTCGCGTTCGAGGCGTACGTCTAACTCGTGAACCTCGGCGAGCTGTTGAGCGGACTCAACCAGCATCCATGAAAAAGGAACCGCTGCAGCAGAGTAAGGGGGGTGACGGAGTGTGGTCGCCGCGAAGTGGGCGTGCGGTCCTTCCTTGTCCCACGCATACGGATGGACCTTCTCCTGGAGAATCTCGAATGGAGCCATGAAGCTCATGCGTTCGCTGACGCAACATGGCCAACTGTCACGGGGTAGGACATCGAGGGACAGCCCGGCGACGGCGTCCTCCGCCTCATCGTCCCGACTCTGTCCGATGCCCTTCAACCGGAGACAGGTTCCGTTCAGCCGCGGGGCAGCGCACACTCGCCCATCCCATGCCGTGTCATGCCAAGGAACCCGAATGGATATGTGGCGCAATGGGCTATTGGTCACTGTGATTGTCTCCAATGCAGGCCGGACCTTCTGCGTCCTATTTGTTGTCTCGCATGGAGGACCATTGCAGCCTTTCGGGATCGCAAGACTCTCTACAAGGCGGGCGCAACGCTCGCCGATCATTTCTCCGCGAAGCGTCTGCCCAACACGGCATTTATCATCTGGCCGACATATTCCACCGTCTCATCGGTTTGGAATAGCACACCGAGATCAGCAAGATCCTCTCGGGTCAGCGTGCGCCCGCCGTCGGCCCACCCCAGGCTCGCGAACGCCGTGTTAGAGAGAATAAATGCATGGAGTGAGAGGTCGTCGCACTGTCGCGCGATGATGTCCTGAAGCCTTGGGATCTCCATGCTAGCAAACTGCACCTTCGGGTCACCCAAGTTGAAATGGTGAAGACCCTTGGGATCCACGAATGCGAGATGTTCTCTTCCATCGCGATGGACCCAAAGCAGGAAGTCGGGAAAAAAGTTTGACGCCTGGAAGAAGCCGAGCCCGGTGACGGCCTGATTCCGCAACAGATAGACATCGAGCCCATCGCCGTGCTCCCGGCACCACTTCGCGAGGTCATCAACGAAGGCGGCCTCCCATTTGTCGAGCGCGACCGGGCTGATGCGAATCTCTGCCCCCTTTCCGGCGTAGAGCAAGGGTTGGTAGAGATGGCCCGGGAATGGGGTGGCCCGCCAATGTTTCGTGGACCATGCTGCAAGTGAATCAGAATTCAGGGCAGCCTTCAGATCGTTCACCAGCCCGGCGATCCGTTCGATGTCGTCAGCCGACTGCACAAGATCAGTAGTCTCGATCGTGTAGCTATCGATCATGCTCGGGTCGTCCGCATCGACCTCCCCAACTTCAAGGTAAGGGGCTTCCCAACGCCCGCGGACGAACCGATAGAACCGCTCGGCGTACGCGTTGATGAGTTGTTGGGCCATTCGTTGCCACTGCTGACGGTTCTCGTATCGATCGAGCCGCATGTCCGCCTCGGTGGCGTGCAGTGTGTACCAGTGGTCAGACTCCAGCAGCGACCGGATCGCGACTCGATCCGCATGGAGCCGATCGAGTCCACGCGTCGCCTTGAAAGCCTCAAGGCCGAAGAGCAACGCATCAATGTCGAAGAACATCTGTGGTATCTTCTTGAGGCTCTGCTTGGGAAGCTCTCCCGCTTCTCCAAGCGCCGCGGTGATGTCCTTCTGTTCCCCGCGGATACCTCGGATCCGCGGCAACCAGTTCAGCCGCGTTGGGTGCGAGCGGATCCATGCATCTGATGGCTCCGTTTCCGATGGTGGGCGGAGTCGGACCACAGGTCCGAGTTTCCGGAACGCCTGCCCGCGTTCGACCTGAACTCCGTCGATCGTGTCTCTCAGCCGGAGTGTCCTCAAGCGTTGCTCGGGCAGTGTTTTGACGACCGGAAGGTCCCACACCTGCCGCTCTTGGGCTTCCGGGATCTCCTCGAAGATCCAGTCGCGGAAGTTCTTCATGTAGCTTGCCTGGATACCAAACACCTGGAGCGTTTCGACCTGTCGCAAGTTCTTCGGCGGCGACGGCTTCTCTACGAGCACGGACGACCGACGCAGGCTCATCCCGTACCCACGTAGCCGGACACCTCGCCCGAAGAGCTGGATGATCTGCGTGCCCTCGCCCTTGCCCATGTTCATCAGACCGATGGACGACACTCGCCACGAGTTCCACCCCTCGGTGAACTTCCGCGAGCCGACAAGCAGGTTGATCGTGCTGTCGTCTCGATTGATCCCCTTAAAGAGCGACGCCCGATTGACATCGTCTTCAAGCCGCGTGATCCCTTCCTTCTCGCAAGCGTCCGCCACGGCCCCGGGCTCGCCAACGTTGACAACGCCGAACGGCTCACCCTCACCCACCTTGAGCGCCAGCTCACCCGCCGCCTCGCGGAAGAGCTGCACCGTGAGCGAACCGCCGCCCGGCGCGTGGAAGATGTCGCGAAGAATCCCCTCGTGCAGCTCACGCGCCAATGCAGCATGGTCGCCGGAAAGATCGAGATGAGGCAGTCGGTTCGCAAGCAGATCGCGCCCGGCGTCATCGACCATGCCTTCGTCGAGCAGGCTCTTGATCAGGTCCATGGCAGCGATCGGATCGGCGAGGAACTGCTTGATGAACAGCAGCACCTCCACGACATCAGAGACGGATACTTTGTCGTCCTTGGTCGAAACCTTGCCGCCCGTCACCGTGTGCCCGACAAATACCCAGAGCGGCTTGTCGATGCGGAAGGGCTTGATCCGATCGCCGCCGTCCATCCACACCCGCATCTGCTGATAGAACAGCAGCAACGCCGCGGTCAGATACCGCGTCTGCTTGTCATCATCCTCAAGGTTGAGGATCGTGAAATCTTTGCCATAGCCGTCTCGGTAGAAGCTCCGGTACGCGTAGTCGAACAGGATCGACCGGGCGTACTGCACCCGCATCCCCTCGTCACCCTTCACGGCCTCCTTGAAGGTCGCGGAGTACTCGAAGGTAAACCCGCCCTCGGCGAGCTGGTTCCGCCGGCTCAGCCATGCGCCCTCGCCGCCGGCTCCTGCTCCGCGGTGCCCCTCGTCCACGAGCACGAGGTTGCACCCCTCGAAGGCCTCGGTCGCGACGGTCGATTTGCCGTGGTCCTCGCGAAACTTGTGGATCGACAGAATCTTCACGGCCTTGCGCGCCTGATCCGCGAACAGACCGTCCACGCCCGCCTCGCCGACCGAGACGACATCGAACCCTGCCCACTTCAACTCCTCGGCGTGCTGGTCGCTCAGCCCGTCGTTGGGTGTCACGAGGATCACCTGATCGAGCTTCGGCCACTTGCCCGCCTTGTGCGCACGGTCGTGGTACCACTTGAACTGCCGGATATGCATGTGCATGAGCAGCGTCTTGCCGCTGCCCGTGGCGCACCAGAACGCAAGCCGCGAGAGCTGGTTCTTCGGGTCGCCGTCGTCGTCACTGGTCGGCTGGGTTGGGAATTGGTGGACCCAATCCGGGTGTGTCGCGTCGCCGAGCCGGTCGTTGTGGGCGGCGATCACGCCATTGAGCTCATCCCGCAGCGCCCCGGCGTCGTCGAAGTACCGATCCAGGAACATCTCGGTGAAGAGCAGCGCCAGGTACTGGTGATACTTCCACTCGATCGCCGCTTGGCT
Organism: Phycisphaerales bacterium UBA7812; assembly: GCA_002480345.1. Classification (GTDB taxonomy): domain Bacteria; phylum Planctomycetota; class Phycisphaerae; order Phycisphaerales; family UBA1924; genus UBA1926. The sequence continues at coordinate 9,947 of DLBY01000017.1, forward strand.
GTGCTGAACGCGGGCCGTGTTGATGGCCTGCGTGTGCTCAATGATCCTTTGGTCGTACTCGACGAGCTTCTCAATCGGCAGGATCTCTCCGGTCGTGGCCGGCAGCGACGGCTTCATCTTCTGGAAAAAGACCGATCCCTCACCCTCGCGATCATCGTCTCGTGTGCGGGAGCGCTCTGTTGTCTCGGGCTTGAGATCAAACCGGTCGGAGAACTCCTTGAGCGTCTCCACTCCAAACTTGGCAAGCGCCCACCGGAACAGCACCATCTGCCCATGGAAGTCCATCTTGGGCTTCCCGCGTCGCCCGGCCTTCTTCTTGGCCGTTTTCTTCCCGGCCTTCTTCGCGGTCTTCTTCGCCATGTCAGGACACCCCGTCCGTGTCCTCGAACATCTTCCGCTTGAACGCCTCCTCGATCGGATAGACCGTGCGGATCTCCGCAGTCGGCTGGGGGAGGGTCACCGGGCCGTTGATGTAGATCTGGTGGTAGTCGCGGTGCTCGGTCCGCTCGGTCGTCGCCTCGCGGTGCCGGGCCATCCAGGCGTCGAGCACGGCCGCATCTTGCTCCGGGTCGTCCGTCAGTGTGCGCCACACGACCAGCACGCGGGTGTCGTTCCCGTCATTCAGGATCCCCTCTACCCGCTGGAACTTGAACGCGCCCTCCGGGTCACGACGCAGGCGACCCTTGAGTTTCACACGGCCCATGGATTTCTGATCGTCGGGCTTACCCGTATCCTCATCGTGCTCGGCACGCTCGAACTCAGCGCTGTACCGCTCGATCGGGCCGTAGGCGCTCACCCGCAGCCCGAGCAGGTAGTTGAAGGTCTCGACCAGGTCCACCCGGTGCCGCTTGATCTCGTCGTCGCCGGCGAGCTGGGCGTTGATCGCGTGCCCCCACGGGTCGCGGAAGATGTCCAGGTCGAGCAGGTGCGGCCCCATCTCCAGGTCGAGGGCGTAGCGGATCAGGGCGTCGGCCTCCTCGGCGGGCCGTCCGTCGAACATGCCGCCCGTCGGGGCCGGCAGGTTGTTCAGGGCGTCCTCGTAGGACTCGACGGCGAAGCACTTGACGAGGGCGGAGAGGCCTTGGTCATGAGCCTGGGCCTTGCCTTCTTTCCAATCAGGGCTGTAGATGATCTTCGCTGTTCGTGGCCGCAGGGCGTTGTCGTAGTGCGACCCCATCTCGACGAGCGCAAAGGGCCGCCGCCCCTTGCCCGCGCGTTGAAGATCCAGAACAGACTGCCCGGTAGTTCCGGAGCCCGCGAAGTAATCGATCACGCACTCGCCATCGGAGGCGACCATCTCGATGACCTCGCTGATGACAGTTTCATCCTTCGGGTAGCCAAAGTCGTCATTGCCCATGACATGCCGAAGCCGCTTTGTTGCCGCTCGACCATCTTGGTAGAACACACTGTACGGTACTTGCTCTTCGTGTTCAACCAGATAGGACTTTCGGCAAGGTACTGACTTCTCGTCTGGACCAAAGTGAATGAGCTCTTCATCGATACGGCGCTGCATCTCGTCAGGATTTGAGAATCGCCATCCCGCCGCGGGTACCTTGACAGGCTTGCCCGTCACCGGATGCTTCACCTCGTACTTAGGGCCGCCGCCTCCCGGCCAAGAGATGTTGTCAGGGAAATAGATGCCCCGTTTGTCCACGACGGAGTAGTGCTTGTGGGCCTTTGCCGGGTGGCTGTCGGGCAGGTCACGAAACCATTGCTTGAGACCCGCCGTCATTGCTTCGTAGTCGTCCTCGTGCTCTTTCTTGAGTCTGTCGTACTGGGCGTAGATGTCGTCAAGACCCTTCTTTCGCTGACGCCACTCGACCCCCATCGTCTTGAGGTACTCGCGATCAATCGCATACGACACGATGTACTCGTGCGACACCGACACAAGCTTGGAGTCGTTCTTTCGGCCGGCTGCCCACACCATGTCGGCTACGAAGTTGGACTCGCCGAGAACAGCGTTCATTTGTTGGCGCAGATTCGCCTGCTCGTTCTCATCGATGGAGCAAAAGAACCCAGCGTCCTTTGTGACCATCGGGAGCGCGGCCGCGAGACGATCGCAGATCATCGCACCCCAAGTTGACCGCTGATAGCCATCTTTGTAGACGAAACCGTCAGACCCGGTGTTGTACGGCGGGTCGATGTAGACACATTTCACAGACCCTGCGTATGCCGGTACCAACAGCCGCAACGCCCCATAGTTTTCGCTCTGAATCAGGACCCCATCGGTCGCGGCATGAAGTGTCGCGGCGCCAGCGAGGACTTCCTCGCTCGCCAACAGCTCCGCCGTAAACGCTTCATCAAACAGCCGTGTGTCCACGACGAGCTTGTCGCAGGCGTCGAGGTAGGCCCGCGTGCCCCACTCGGCCCCGCCGAACAGCCTACCGGTATCGCCCTCGGGCTTGAACCCCAGCCGCTCCCACTCGGCCCACTGCTCGGCGTTCTCGGCGACGGTATCGCGCAGCCGCTCGGGCACGCGGTCCACGGTGACGAGCCAGCTCGTGTTGAGCACGAACTTCTTCTTGAGCCACAGCTTCTTCTGGAAGTTCTCCAGCGCTTCGAGCAGCTCGATGACCTTCGACGCGACCCGCCGGATCGCCCGGACCCGCCCCTGCACCCGCTGGAGATGCGCGGCGGGCGCGGCGTCGAGATCGTCGAGGCGGACGACCTCGTTCTTGATATAGAAGTCGAGCTCGCGCCGGAGGAAGCCGCCCAGGTCCTTGTGGATGAAGTAGTCGAAGGTGTTGCGCGCGGTGAAGGCGTCGAGGTGCTTGCCGAGGAGGGTGCGGTCGGGTTTATCGGGCGTCGCGGCGGCGGCGGTGACGGCGTCCGTCCACTCGGCGGGGATGTGCTCGATGGCCCGCTGCTCCGCGTCGGCGCAGAACTGCGTCCGCTCGTCGCCCTTCTTGGGCGATTTGTCCTTGGCGTAGTCGCCCCCGAAGATCGCAACCGCCCCGTCGGCGGCCCGCTCCTTCTCGGCCTCGCTCGGGGCCTTGAAGTGCATGCGGAAGGTCAGTGTGTCGCCCTCGGCAACGACAGGGCTGTCGTCCACGAGGATGTACCGCCGCTTGGCCTCGTCGGGCTCCTTGTTGTTGCCGGTCTCCTGGGTGGCGTCCACGAGGGCGAATCGGACACGCCGGCCGTCCGGGAGCTTGAATCGGTAGTCCTTGTGCCACTCGCCGGACTTGATGTAGTACTGGTCCTTGTTGGCCCAGTGGAGGGTGACCTCTTCGCCGGAATAGGGGATGGCGTAGGTGTCGCCCTTGTAGCGGCGCTGGGAGATGAAGTCGCCCTCGTCGTAGTAGCGGCTAAAGAAGGCGAGCAGGTGGTTGTAGATGTCGGCTTCGAGTTCCTCGCCGGTCTTGCCGCCGGCGGCGGCGAGCTTCTCGCGAAGATCCTTGACCCCGTCTGACGCCTCGATCTGTTCGTCCGAGAGCTTGGCCTTGCGGAGCCCGGCGATCATCTCATCCAGCTCAGCCTGCAACGCATCCGTCGCGCCCGCGCCGTGCTCGGTGAGGGTCTGTTTGACGACATCCTTGAGCTGCCGATCGAGGAAGTCGGTGACTTCCTTGTTCTTGGCCGCCATGATGCGGTAGATGCCGAAGTCGAGGTCGGACTTGTCGAGCTCGAACAGCTCGCGCAGCTTCGCCTTGAGCTTGTTGAAGCGGGTGTCGGTGATCGTCGGGGTGGCCTGCGTCGTACTCATACCGCGATGGGTTCCTTGGGCTTAGGGTCCGGAAGTGTAAGGGTGGCGACCGGGACCGGCGGCGGGCCGTCCCACCCCTTGGCCACGAGTAGGGCCCGCAGGTTGGTCTCGGCGTTAATCTGTATCTGCCGGACGCGCTCCTTGGTCAGACCGAGAAGCAATCCAATTTCTTCTAAAGTGTGCTCGCGTTGATCGCGCAGCCCATAGCGCTGTTCCAAGACGCTCCGCTCGCGAGGATCGAGATCATCCAAAGCCGCGTGCAGGGCGGCAAGGGCCTCGGCGACGATGATGGGCTCACTTGGGCAATACCGGGGCGTTGTGAGTTCGAGGTCTCGGGTCAGAGGTTCCCACGCGACAAGGGCATGGACCTTTCGCAGCAGTTCGTACTCGCCCGTGTCGATCAGGCGCTCTCGAAGATCGAACCAATCCGATGGCGTGAGCGTCCGGTCAACCTCCATGCGGAACGCGATGTACTTGGGGTAGACATTCGGGGGCAGGGCGACAAAGAAACGGAGTCGGCAGACCTGCCGCTGCATCTCGCGCCAGATGGCGGCGTAGGCGTAGGTCGAGAACTCAAGCAGCCGCTCCGGATCGAATCGTTTGATCGCCCGTGGCATCGCGAGCTGAGCCCCCTGGATCAGATCCGCGACGATCTGAGGCCGGACTCGGAGCCTGTTTGCCGCGGTATAGGTCAGGCGAGCGTTCCCCTCCCACACGAGCTGTGTCGCTTCGGTGTCGTCCGCCTGCGCTTTCTGGATGAGCCGGGTCTTCGTGAGGTAGCCGACCGGTGTGTGCTTTGGGAGCGTGATCTCATCGGCTGTGGCCGCCATGGCGAAGTAGCTGCGACGCCGGCGTGCGCGCGGGCGCTTCGGCGCGGGCGTCGTCGCCGCTGTCTGCTCCACTCCGATGGTGCCTTGGGAGAACTCCTCGCGCACGGCTATCGAACCTCCCAACGAGCGAGGAAGATCCGATGCACGCGTGCATCCTGTGACGCCCGCTGCACGAGCTCGGCGATCAGGTTCTTTCGCTGGACTTCAACTTCATCTTCGAGATCGAAGATGGCTCTGCGTTGGCGACGCTGCTTACGTTCGAGCTGGGCGACGCGCTCCTCGGCTTCTTGCCGGAGCTGCATCGTCTCAGCTTGCTCCGCAGACCGCCGGGCAGCGCGGAGCGACTTCTTGATCTGATCAAGCTCAAGCTCCGCCCCCTTGATCTTGTCATCCGCCCACTGATTGATCTGAACCTGCATCTGCTTGAGGCGAGCGTTGGAATTGTCGGCTGCACGGGACATGGTCGCGCGGGCGAGGGTATCGGCGTCGCCGTCAAGTCTCTTAAGAACCTCCGGAGGGCACTGTCCTGCGCCGGGATGTTCAGCGCCGGGTACATCCATCAGCCTCTGCAGAATCTCCTGGTCCACATTCGTGCCATCGTTCGTGACCGCGGTCAGAAGCAGATACTGCTCTCGATCGTCGCTGTGATAGTCAAGCAGCTCCAAGACCATCCACCCGCGATGGCCGACCAGTGGTTCGAGCATGCTGACCCGTCGCGGGTGTGCTGTGACATCGAAGACGACGGTCGCCGCATCAAAGTCCTGCGACTTGGCCGCGCCTGTCAGCCACTCACCGAGCGGGCTTGACAGTCGGAGCAGGTGTGCTTCGGTTGCGGCGTAGTCCTCGTCTGTCCGCGCTGCTGAGATCAATCGGTATCGCCCGTCCGGAATACTCGGCTCAGGCGGCTCGAGGAGCTCGAACTCAAGACTGGGCTCATCAAAACGGGCGCGCCCATCAAGCCCCCATCGTGCCAATTTCCAGAATCGCTCGCCGACCCGGTCGAGCGCGTCCTTGGCGTGCTCGCTGCGAAGCTTGAGCCGATCGTGGACATCGGCGTCGAAGTGCTCGAAGAGCTGCTTCTGGGCCTCGGTCATCTTCTGCGAGATGGTCTCTTCGAGCTCCCGCTGAAGCTCATTGAACGCGGCTTCGATCTCGGCATCGCTGCGGCATGTCTTGAGTATGTCGTACACGCGCTTCTCAAAGTCAACGCCGTCCTCGATCGCCCCGAGCACTTCGTCGGATGCCCCGAAGAGGCCGTCAAAAAGACTGAACTTCTGCTGGAGCAAGTCATGCACACGCCGATCGGCGAGATTGTCCTGGGACAGGAAGTTGACCACGATGACATCGTGTTTCTGCCCGTAGCGGTGACAACGTCCGATCCGTTGTTCGACACGCTGCGGGTTCCACGGCAGGTCGTAGTTGACCACGAGCGAGCAGAACTGAAGGTTGACGCCCTCCGCCGCGGCCTCGGTGGCGAGGAGGATCTCCCCGTGATCGCGGAACTCCTCAATCAGCGCCGAGCGGATGTCCACGGCTTTCGACCCGGTCAGTTTGTCGGTTCCCGCGTGCTTATTCGTGTACCGTTCGTACGCCAACTTGGCGGTGGGGTGCGTGTTAGACCCGTTGAAGGTCACAACCTTGCCCGCGTATCCATTGGCTTCGAGGTAGGACGCCAAGAAAGCCTGGGTCTTGCGGCTCTCGGTGAAGATCAGCGCCTTCCGTTTCGCGCCGAGGTCCGCAAGGCGATCGAATGCTGCTTCGAGCCCGCTGAGAAGAGCCTTGGACTTGCTGTCCGACTGAATGCGTTCCGCACGCCGGATGAGGGCGTCGAGGGTCTCTAGTTCGTCTGCGAGCAATCGCCCCTGAATCGCCGGGCTGGTCAGTGCATCGATGTCGTTCTCTTCGATGTGATCCAGGAGGCTTTCGATATCGAAATCGTCGTCGAGCGTGAACTCATCGAGTATCGCCTCGTCACCATCCGTGTCGAGGCCATCGCGGATCGCGATAAGCCGGCGTCGCATAGTGCCGAGTGTGCTCGCGAGCGCCTGCGGTGAAGAGGCGAGCGTCTTGAAGAGGATCATCTCGATTAGCTGCCGCTGCCGCTGGGGAAACGCGAAGCTGATCTCGCGGGTCATGAAGTCCATGACATCACGGTGGAGCTGTTTCTCCTCTTCAGTCTGCGCGAACGGATGCGTGAGAGCCTGCCGTTTCGTGTAGTTGATGTACGCACAGTCACGGCGGAGCGTGCGTTTGCACACTTGGCCTAGTCGGGCTCGCAGCTCCTGGATATCGCCACCAGCGTTGCAGTACCGGGTCTGAAACGCACTCTTGTCGCCGAACACATGGTCACCAATGAGCCACCCAAGGCCGTACAGCTCCAGCAAGCTGTTCTGCAAGGGTGTGGCGGTAAGCAGCACCTTCTGGCGGAGCTCGAAGGCCCATCGGATCGCTTGTCCGCCCTTCCGGCTCGGCTGGTAGGCGTTTCGGAGCTTGTGTGCCTCGTCGAGAACAACCAGATCGAAGGGTGTAGCGCGGAGATCGTCCTTCATTCGCGGCACAAACCCGTAGGACACGATGACGATCTTGCCGCAGTCGAACGGGTTGGGGTATCCCTCGGCTTGAAGCTGGCGGTAGGCACGCCGATCAATGACCACAGACGGCAACGCAAACTTTTCTTCGAGCTCCGTCTGCCACTGTTTGCGAATGTGCGCTGGGCACACCACAATCAGCTTGCGTCGTCGCTCAGCCCATCGCTGACAGAGCACGAGCCCGGCCTCGATTGTTTTCCCAAGGCCAACCTCATCTGCAAGGATGACCCCCTTCTGAAGCGGGTTCGACAACGCGAATAGCGCGGCCTCAACCTGGTGTGGGTTGAGATCGACTTTTGAGTCAAACAGAGTGGTGCTCAGTCGATCGAACTCGCCAACAGAACCGAGTCGAGTCAACTCGTGGGCGTAGTAGCACGCTTGATGGGAAGAGACAGTCATGGCTCGCCGCCTTCTCGCCCGCGCAGCCACTCATCGATGACCTGCTTCCTGAACCGCCAGTGCTTGCCCACCTTCTGTCCTGGCACCTTGCCCTCCTGAGCGAGCTTGTAGAGCGTGGACCGCGAGAGCTGCAGGTACGAACAAAGCTGCTCGATCGTCATGACGTCGGGTAGTGGGTCGGAAGCGTGTTTGGCCGGGCCGTGGCGGGGCATCGGCAGATTGTATCAGTTATTGTCAGTTGGCGTCGAGAGGCGAGGCAGGAACTACGACCTGGATTGCAGTGCCCGGAGCACCCGCACCATCGCGATCGTGTCCAGCTTGCAGTACTCCAACAGCGCGCCCCGGACGGCCTGGATCTCTTCATCGGTCGCGTCCCCCAACGCGAGCTTGGCGAAGGCTGCCACCGCCGCGCTGCCGTCACCGATGTCGAGTTCGGCGTAGCTCAGGTCGGGCGCGAGCACCGGAAGCACAACCTTGATGCTTGACCGGCCACTGAAGTTCGGATGCACCAAGCCTCTCCGCACGACAGGTTCGAGGTCGAAGAGCTTCGCTTCCAGGCCCGCGAGTTCAGTTGCGTAGGCAGGTAGGAGGCTGGCGAGCCCTCTGATTTGAGTCTTCTCGAATGAGCTGTAGACCACGACAGACCCGCACCCGGAAGTGTCGCGGATCAACCTGGCCGTGAGTTCCTCGCGGCAGTCGCGGGTGTGGTCAGCCAAGTACTCCCGGTGCGCCAGCTCGCTGCCGGGCGACGCTTCAACATGGAGCGAGTACTGGGTCACGAGCTGCTCGTGCGGCGCAACATCGGGATAGAGCGGCACCGCAGTCATGAGCGTCTCGAAGTCGAGATAGCCGACCGGCCATACGACCGAGTCCAATGCCGCCCGAATCACCGCCGCGTCGATCTGCGGGTTCTTGGTCCGGATCGCGGTCGCGGCCTTCTGTTGCGACTGGCTGAGCTTGAAGTCCGACGGAATCGCGGAGATCCGTGTCACGCCCATCGCGGTCAACTCGGTGAACTTGTTCTCGCGGAGGTATGGGAGTTGGAAGATGGGGTCGGAGATCCCCACGCCCACGCACCGATCTGCAAAGTACTCGCAGGCCCGACATTCCCAGCACCAATGCGGGCTCGGCCTACTACGCCGGAGTAGCAGCGGAGCGATCTGATCCCACAGCCGGTTGTACTCGTCGGCCATCGGCAACACAACAGCGGTGTGATCGGTGACGACGAACAGCTCAGTATCCGGCATGCCGAGCCGCCAGTCGCGGTTCATCAGCACCAACTCGCAGCCCTTGACGGGCAGGCCGGAACGCCGGGCCACCATCACGGTGTACGCGAGATCCTCAAGGTGCTCGTCCTTGGGGCCGTCCTCGTTGAACAGGCTCGACTTGATCTCACCGACGACCCAACCGCCCTTGACGCGATGGATCCAGTCCGCCCGGGCGGTGTACCCATCAACCGTGAACGCGGCCTCAATGATGACATTGACGGCATGATCGAGGATCAGTCGCTTCGTCTTCTCGATCGAGCCCGCGAACACACCGTTCGGGTGCAGGCTCTGAGCACGCCGGTGGACATCCTGCCCCTCCTGCATGCGGAGCAAGTCGGCCGGCGTCGGTATGCCGCCCGACTCACGCATGCCGAACCACGCTCGGGTGTTGCAACCGAGTGCAGTCAAGAAATCGTGCTTTGTAACGGTTCGCGTCGGCATCGATGCTCAACGGTATGTCAATCCTGATCTGATGCGGCAGCAACCCAGACGGGGAGCAGATGGTCCGCGACAACGGGGCGCGCCTCGTGACGAAGCCGCCAAGTTTGCCCGGTTCGCCGTTCGATGAGCCCGGCTCGATCCAGGAGCCCGGTGATCAGCTTCCACCCTGGTCGACCCTCTGGCGTGACTTTGCATCGGTGCCCCCGTGGCAGGCGACAGAAATGCCGATCGGAGATCACCCAAGTCCAGCGACTCTCCCGAAGCGTGACGAGCAGAGCGAGGTCGAACGCCAACGCGATCGCCGGCTCACGCTCAACCGGATCCCATCGCCGATCGATCGCACCACGCTCGTACGCCGATGCGATGTCCTCGTGGAACACGCTCACTTTGTTGAGGATGATTAGCGGCGGTCGGAAGAGCTTGTCGTCGAGGATGCTAACGCCGGGATCGAACACCTCGGCGATGCCCTCGGCGTCGAGCATCGCCATGAACTTGGCGGCCTCGTCCTCGGTGATCCCCTGGACCGGGGTGTGCTTCCGCCGGCTCGGCACCACCCGATTATGCCGAGGCTTTGGCTTGGTCTTCACCGGCTTCCGTTGCGGCGGCTCGGAGTCGCCCATTAGCCTGACGAGCCGCTCGCACGCACCATGGCTGTTCAGAATGAGTTGTCGCAGCCTCACATGCCGCTGACGCCAGAGCGACGCCCGCTTGCCAAGCTCGGCCCGGAAGGTCGGACCGCCGATGTTCCACAAATCAATGAACCGACCGGCGACTGCCCCGTGTGCGTCCACCGAGGTCTGCACGAGCATCCGCCGACGCGTGTCGTTGACGATCCGCCGAAACGCGTCCTCACCAAGATCTGTCTGCGGTGCGATCCGCGACAGCAGGATCAGAATCGCGACATCCAGTTGAGCGAGCAGCACCGCGACCTCGGTCTCAGTGAGCCCGCTCATCGACGCGGCGAACAGGGCCTCCGGCCGCGACACCATTCCCCCGGACTCATCGTCACTCCCGAACGTCGCGGCGATGGAGAGCACGCCGCCGACTCCCTGTGCCCACTTGAGCAGCCGCTCGCCCGCCGCCTCGATCTCGCTTGCCGTCTTCGTCGCGTGGTCCGTCATAGGGTCTCCTTGAGTACGCTGTATTGACGATCCGTCGTCATGGGTGTACACCTCCTCCATGGCACCGTCAAACCCAACCGACCAGTACGGCGAGATGTTTTTTGAGCGTTTGGGCATTCAGCCCGGATCCACGGCGGACTACGCTGGATCCTGCGGAGATCCTGATGGCGACCACCCCCAAACAGCCCGACTGGCGACAGCTCGTGGAGGAAGTCCGTCACGAGATCGCGTGCATCCGCACGCCGTCCGGCGCGATGCCGGCCGCGGCGAGCCGAGCTGTGGAACGCCTTGCCGAACTGGCTGCTGCTGTAGAGCGGCGACTGGAAGCCGAGGCGGACGCTCGGCGCCGGCGTGTCGTCGGCCCTCGCGGCCCCGAGAGGGCCGTTACATACCGAATCGAGCCCTCACCGCGGGGCGAGTCACTCACAGAGCTCCGCGAAGGCGTCGCCCGCCCCATGAAGGTGCCGGTGGAGCTCGTCCGGCAGGTCGCGGCGACCGTCGCCGCGTTGACCGAGCCAACGCGCTTCGGGCCGATCCACAAGGCGGTCGAGCAGGCCCTCGGCGAGCGCGTCGCCCCGTACGCCGTGCGTGTTCCTCTGCGTTTTTGGGCCGCTACCAGCCTCTTGACGCACGAACAAGCCCGCTTCTTCCGCACGCTCCCGCCCCAGCGCTTCCTGGCCGAGGTCCGGAGCGGATTGCGGGGGTTGACACGATCGGAATTTCGTGTCGAACCGGAGGCCTGAGCAAATCCGGGCAAACGGGTGCCTTCGCATGCCTCGCCGTGAAGCACTTTCGACCTGTCCTGCGTCACCAGGCGGCCAACGCCGGCCGCCGCATGCAGGAACAAGTCACCATGAAGAAGAAGACCCGCAGCCGCACCAAGACCACGCCCACGCCAGCCGCCCCGCCAAACACGATCAACACCGACGACAAGTCCGACCGCCTCCTCCCCGTGGGCGAGGTCGCCGAACGGCTCGGCGTCAGCGTCCGAACCGTCTGGTCTCTCCGCTCCGCCGGCGAGATTCCCGCGCCGGTCAAGTTCGGCAACAACACCCGTTGGAAGCGTTCCGAGATCGAGACCCACATCCGCGGCCTCCGTGCCGAGAACCGGTGAAGGAGGACGCACCATGGCCAGCGTGTACAAGCGTGCCGACGTCAAGAGCAGCAAGTGGTACTTCTCCTATAAGGACGAGCACGGCAAGAACCGCGTGCGAGTCGGCTTCACCGACAAGCGCGCGACGCAGCGGCTCGCGAACGACCTGGAGAAGAACGCCCAGCAGATCCGCGACGGTCTCGTCGATCCCGCCGAGGAGCGGCTCAAGGAGCACCGGGCCCGGTCGATCTCCGACCACCTCGAAGAGTTCGAGCAATCCCGGCGGACGAAGAAGCGGACCGACAAGCACATAATGAGCACGATCAACTGCATCGAGTCCGCCATCGACGCCCTCGGCTGGGAACGCATCGGCGACATCGACGCCGGGCAGCTTGAGCTCTACCTCGGCGAGATCCGTGCCGAGCGTGACTGGTCGGCCAAGAGCTACAACGCCCACCTCACCGCGATCAAGAGCTTCTCGAAGTGGTTGTGGAAGATGGGCCGGTGCGCAGTCGACCCGCTCGCCTCGCTGTCACGGGCGCCGGAGAACGGTGACCCCAAGCGGCCCCGCCGCGAGCTGACCACCGACGAGATCGAGCGTTTGCTCGCGGCCGCGGAAGCCGGTCCAAAGCTCGTCCGCGTCAGCGGCCCCGACCGAGCGATGCTCTACCGCCTGCTCCTCGGCACCGGCCTGCGATTCTCCGAGGCAATGAGCCTGAAGCCCGAGTCCTTCGAACTCGACCACGCCACCGGCCCCGGCGTTCGAGTGACGCCAGCGTTCTCCAAGAACCGCAAGCCGGTCTTCCAACCCATGCCGACTGACCTCGCCAACCACCTCCGCCCATGGCTCGCGTCTAAGAAGCCCGGCAAGCCGCTCTGGCGGACGCCGCACAACGCCTGCCGGGCGTGGCTGGTGAAGGACCTCGAAGCCGCCGATGTTCCGTATCAGGACGCCCGCGGCGAGTACGCCGACTTCCACGCGATGCGGCACACCTACATCACCCGCCTCAACCGCGCCGGCACGCCCCTCGCGACCGCCATGAGCCTCGCCCGGCACTCCGACCCCAAGCTCACGCTCAAGGCGTACGACCACGCCAACGACGCCGACCGACGGGCCGCGATCGCCGCCACGTTTGGAGGAACGACCGCCAGCACCATCGAGCCAAAGCTCGCGGCGACGGCTCAGAACGGCCACGTTTCAGAGCCCGAGACCGAGACCGAATCACCCGCGCGTGAGCAAATTCGTGAGTGCCCTGTGCGCCCGGGAACGCATTCGACCGCATCGCCTCGCACAACGACCACCCCGGAGAGGACCATCCCCGCGGCCGACGAAGATCTCGCTAAGTGGCTGAATGGCAACAGGTTCCGCATCGATTCGCATGAGGATGCGCCGCCTTGCACAGGCCAAACAGAAAGTACCCCCCGAAGGACTCGAACCTTCAACCCGCTGATTAAGAGTCAGCTGCTCTACCGATTGAGCTAGGGAGGCACGCCACCGCAGCGACGAGTTCCATTATACCGCCCACCACCCCCCCGGGCCAACAATCAACCGTGCCCCCGGATCAACCCCCCGCCGAACTCCTGACCACCGACATCGCCGTCCTCTGCGCCGGCGCCGCCGGCCTCATGGCCGCCATCGCCGCAGGCCGAACAACCCAGCAACACCCCCCCTCGGCCCATCCCCCCCCCACCGTCCTCGCCATCGACGGCGCCAAAAAACTCGGCGCCAAGATCCTCGTCGCCGGGGGAGGCCGCTGCAATGTCACCCACCACGAGGTCACCGAGCACGCCTACGCCGGCACCTCACGCAACAGCATCCGAAATGTTCTCCGCCGGTTCGGCGTCGCCGACACCCTCCGCTTCTTCAACGACCTCGGCGTCGAGTTCAAACAGGAAGACACCGGCAAACTCTTCCCCACCACCGACAAGGCCCGCACCGTCCTCGATGCCCTCCTCACCGCCGCCCGCGACGCCCGCGTCACCCTGCGCCACCCCGACCGAGCCGAGTCCGTCGCCCACAACCCCGACGCCCCCCACCCCTTCACCATCACCACCACCACCGCCACCATCCACGCCCGCACCCTCATCCTCGCCACAGGCGGCAAGGCCCTCCCCCGCTCGGGCTCCGACGGGCTGGGCTACACCTTCGCCAAAGCCCTCGGCCACTCCATCACCCCCCACATCCACCCCGCTCTCGTCCCCCTCGTCGTCGACGACGCCTCCCCCCTTCGCGCCCTCTCCGGACTCACCCTCCCCGTCCAGATCGAACTCCGCGCGGGCTCCAACAAACGACTCGAGTCTTTCACCAACTCCACGCTGCTCACCCATTTCGGCCTCTCGGGCCCCGCCGTCATGGACATCTCCCGCTACTATCTCGACGCCCGCACCACCGACCCCGGCGCCCACCTCGTCGCCAACTTCCTCCCCGGCTGCTCCCGCGAATCCCTCGACCGCGAACTCCAGAACCTCGCCAACCGCAAGCCCGCCCTCTGGCTCACCGACAGACTCCCCGCCCGCCTCGCCGACACGCTCTGCACCCACGCCGGGCTCGACTTCCACACCACCGGCGCCACCCTCACCAAGCAACAGCGCCGCGCCCTCCTCGACGCCGTCTGCGAGCACCGCCTCCCCGTCACCCGCTCCCGAGGCTTCACCCACGCCGAGACCACCGCCGGAGGCGTCCCCCTCACCGAGATCTCCATCAAAACCATGGAATCGCGCACCGCGCCGGGCCTCTACCTCTGCGGCGAGATCCTCGACACCGACGGCCGAATCGGAGGCTTCAACTTCCAATGGGCATGGGCCACCGGACACATCGCCGGCACCGCCGCCGCCCAATCCCTCTTCAACACCAAAAGCTAGTTCCACGCCGGGTGCCACCACTCGCCGCCTCGCGGCGCAGTGGTGCCCACGCACACACCCCCGCCGGGGTCCCCCCGGCGACGCCGCGCCACAGCGAGTGTGCGCCCGAAGGGCGCGACGGAGCGCAAAAGAAAACAGGACGGCTGCCTTCGCAACCGCCCGGAGGGAGAAAGAGAGTCAATCCTGTCAACGACCCGCGAGCGATCCGCTCACGCCGCCATCGGCAATTCGCCCTGGCTCACCGCGTCGGCGATCTCGGGCAGCCACTCCTCGATCTGGTCAACCGTCAGACCGATCTCGCTGAGCACCTCATCCGGGATCTCCGTGGAAATCAGGTCGAGGCGATACCCCTCCCCGATCCGCGCCGACAGCCGGTCCGCGACGCACACCAGGCACGCCAGCTTGCGATACTCCTCCGGCGCGCTCATCGGGTCGTGATGATGCCCGCACACCGCCGCGAACGCCGCCGGGAACTTCCACTGGATGCACAGCCCCTTGCCGAAGTCCTCGTGCGTCGCGCCGAACACGCCCAGCTCAACGCCCAGCATGTCGTTCGCCGGCACGCCCTCCCCGTCAGGACCCGTCCGACCGATCACATCGATCAGCAGGTTCCGGTCAAACTGCATCTCCAGCATGATCCCGATGTCATGCATCAGCCCGCTCAGGTACGCCTCGTCGCCCAGCCCCAGCTTCAAGCGGTCGTTGAACACCTTGCAAGTGATCGCCACCGCGTTGCTATGGCTCCACAGCATCTTCGCCGAGAACTGAGGCGTCAGGTCACCACCGCGGAACAGCTTCGCCAGGCTCGCCGCGATCGCGATGTTCTTCACCGCGTTCAGCCCCAGCATCACGATCGCACGGTTGATCGAACCAACCTGACCGGGCAGCCCGTAGAACGACGAGTTCACCACCTTCAGGATCCGGCTGCTCAACGCAGGGTCGTTCGAGATCACTTCCTGCAGGTCCTGCGCCGTCGAGGTCGCGTCCTCCACAAGGTTGATGATCTGCATCGTGATCTCGGGAAGCGTCGCGATATGGCTGATCTCGCTCAGCGCCTCCCGGACCTTCTGCTCGCGTGCCGCGGTATCGATCGACATCGGTGGGTCTCCCGTGCGTGAAGTGGCTGTTTCGACCACGCTCACATCGGCACGCAACCAAACCCACTTTGCCACCACACCCACGAAACGCCGCTTTTTCCCAGCCCCCACCAGCCGAAACACCACCCCCAACTCCACGATCAGCCCATCACCCAAAGGGGTGGAGAACCGATACGAATCCGGCACTGAATGCGGGTGACAGGACTCGAACCTGCACGGCCTATTCGGCCACGAGGACCTAAACCTCGCGCGTCTGCCAATTCCGCCACACCCGCAAGCCCCCACAAACACGGGTCCTGCCCCGATATGCGGAAACCGACCGATACTATCCGATGTCCGCGTTCTTCAGGATCCCAACCCTCGAGAAGCCCCGCCGCAAGGATGCCGCGGAACGCCCAAAACACGAGGCCCCCACATGCAACTCGCCAAAGCCACCGCGATCTACGCCGCCCCCATCCCGCTCCGTCTCATCCTCGCGCTGACCTTCATCTGGGCAGGCCTCGGGAAGATCGTCCACGAAGTCCCCGTCCAGGGCGAGCAGGCCGCGCTCCTCGCCAACATGGGATACCGCTTCTCGAATACCGGACCGAACACCCTACCCAGCGCCGCGCCCGACACCACGCCGACAGGACAGCCGGATCAGGACCCCCCAACCCAGCCGACGCCTGACCCGACACCGGAGCCTGAACCCGACCCCGCACCGCCCCCGCTGAACGAGCCCGCCCCCGACCTCCCCCCGCTGCTCACCCTCGCGCAATCGGACGCCGCCCAGCCCGCCGCGCGACACGCGCCCCCGCTCTACACCGCCGCGGACTTCACCGAACCCCAGCAGGTCCGCAGCCTCCACACCATCGCCATCCTCACCTACACCGCCGCGCACCCGCCGCTCGCCGAAGACGGATCCGCGCCCAACCCGATCTGGCCCGAGTGGGCCGCCCGCGACCATTGGCCCATCACCATCGCCTGGATCGCCGCGATCACCGAACTCACCGCAGGCATCCTCGTCGGCATCGGCCTCCTCACACGCCTCGCCGCCGTCTCACTCGTCGGCACCATGCTCACCGCCGCCTGGCTCACCGAACTCGGCCCCGCCATCCAAAGCGGCAACGCACTCTTCGGGTTCATCCCCGACTACGACATCTGGGACATCTACGCCTGGCGCCCCCTCCTCTGGCAACTCGCCCTCGCCGCCGCCGCGCTCGCCCTCTGCTTCGCCGGGCCCGGCGCCCTCGCCATCGATTCCGTCGCAGGCGACGACGCGGCCGACGACGAACTCGACGAAGACTGATCCCACCCGATGGCGCGCCCCAACCAGAAACTCGCCCGCTCCGTCATCCCCTCCCTCGCTTCCATCGCGATCCACGCCGCCCTCGCCCTCGCACTGCTGGGCGTGACCATCGAACGATTCACCGCGCCCCCGCCCAGGCCCGCCCGCCTCGCGATCGAATCCGCCGCGCCCCCCGCCCCCACCGAGGCACGATCCGACGAACAGCCGCCCCCGACCGATCCGCAACCCGCTCGCAGCGCACCCGCGACCGACCCCGAAACAACCATCCGACGCGCCGCTCAGGACGCCCGCGATCGACTCCGATCCGCGCCGGGATCCACCCTCGCCCGAGCCGCCCCCGCACCCCCCGTCCGCGCGGCACCCCCGCCCGTCACATCCGCGACGCCCGCGCCGCCCGCCGCCGCCTTCGCGGGCGTCCAGGCCCAGGCCGCGACCCGCATCGTCTTCGCCGTCGACGCCTCCGGCGCGATGGTCACCTCCTTCTCGTTCGTCCAGGACGAACTCGCCCGCGCCATCGACCGCCTCCAGCCCACCCAGTCCTTCCAGGTCGTTCTCTTCGCCGAACGCACCGGGGACACCCCCGAATCCTGGAGCACCATCCCCCACACCGGAGACGACGACGCGCTCATCCGCGCCACCGCCGCGAACCGCGTCCTCGCCCGACGCTGGATCTACAACGCCCTGCCCGGAGGCCGATCCAACCCCGTCGAAGGCCTCACCCGCGCCCTCGAGTTCGACCCCGATCTCGTGTTCCTCCTCGCCCGAGGCATCCAACGCACCGGCGCCGCGCCCGATCCCGCCGACCACCAGGCCACCCTCGCGACCCTCGACACGCTCAACCCCGTCGAACCCCGCTCGGGGCTCAGACCAACCGTCATCAAGGCGATCGAGTTCATCGAGCCCGACCCCACCGGGCTCATCGAGCAGATCGCCCGCATCCACGGCGACGGCCAGGGCGCCCTCCGCCTCATCACCCCCACCACCCCCACCGACGAAATCGAGCACCCCGACCCGCCCGAACTCGACCCCGCGCAACGCACCGCCCTCAACGCCGCCAGCCGCGCGCTCGCCGCGCTCCGCGGCGCCGACACCGCGGTCCTCGCGCGCATCGCGACCGACGAAGAATCGGAGAGCGCGCGCACAACCGCAGCCGCGATGCTCGACACCCTCGCGCCCCTCCCTCCTCCAACGCGACGAACCACCGACCCGCGACCCCACCTGCTCCGCGCCCGCGCCGCCCTCCTCGCAGCAGCCCTCGAGCCCCACCCGCCCAAGCGCGAAGACCTCGCCCTCCAGGCCCTCGCGGATCTCACCCCCCTCCGCATCACCGACCCCGCCGCCGCCGCGGAGCGCGACATCCTCTCCGCCCGCGCCCGCGTCGCGCTCGATCAGCCCGCGCCCGCGCACCAGTCGCTGCTCGCCCTCCTCCGCACCGCCGACCCGCGCGACCCCAACCTGAGCGACGACCGACGCGACGCCCTGCTCGCCGCGCTCGATCGCGCGCGCATTGCGTTGCTCGACGCCGCGACAGCGCTCGGGCCCGACACCCCCGACGCCGCCCGCGCCCGCGACGCGCTCGCCAAGTCGCTGCCGTCGGTCGCCGACCCCGCGACCCGCGCCCGCGCCGCCGCCGCCCTCGTGCGCGCCAATCTCGACGCGAACACCCCCGACCCGCTCGCGCCGCTCGTCGCGATCGCGACCGACCGAACCCTCCCCGAGGACACCCGGCGCGCGCTCGCCGCCCCCCGCCTCGCCGTGCTCGCGGAAGACACCCCCCCCACCGATCTGCCCCTCCCCGCCCTCCGCGTCCTCGCCGACCACGCGACCTGGCCCCCCGCCGACCACGCCCGCGCCGCCCGTCTCCTCGAGCACCTCGCCGCGCGCACGAACGACCCCGCCGAGCAAGCCGCCGCGCTCCGCGACGCCGCGCTCCACGCCGACGCCGCGGGCGACGCCATCCGTGCGCGCGAGCTCGCGTTCCGCCTCGCGGAACGATCCCCCGATCACCCCGACACCCGCGCCCTGCTCGCCCTCGTGCTCAGCAACCCCGAGCCCGACCCCCGTGCCCTCCGCCGCGCGCTCGACCTCGCGCCCGCCCATCCCCTCGCCGACACCTGGCGCCTCGCCCTCGCGAACGCGACCGTCGAGCCGGACGCCGCCCTCGCGTTGCTCGCCGAGCTGTCGGCCCCCTCACCGGCGAGCGCCACGCTCGCCCTTGCGCGCATCGACGAGGCGCTCGCCCGGAGCCCCTCCCCCGAGCGCCGCGCCGAACTGCTCGCCCGCGCCGCGACCGAGGCCGCCCGCCTGGGCGACGACCTCGACCCCGAGCGTCGACTCTTGCTCGCACGCTCCCTCGCGACGACCGACCCGGACCGCGCCCTGCGCACGCTCGCGGATCTCCCCCCGAGCCTCGCGACCGCCCCCGAGGCGGACAGCGTCCGCCTCGACGCCGCGGGCGCGCGCACCGATGCCGACGCCGCCGCCGATCGCTTCGAGACCGCGCGCGCCATCGCGAACCGGCGCTCGCCCAGCGAAGGCGAGGTATTCTGGCGCGCCCTGACGATCTGGCTCGAACTCGGCGCCCAGCGCGGAGGCCCCGACGCCGCCCGCGCCGCACGCCTCCGCATCGCCGCTCTGCGACGAGAACACCCCGACCTGGGCGGTGAGCCCTGGCGCACCCGGCTCAACGCGATCGCGGACTGACCATCGCGACCAGCCGCTACACTCCCCCGTCCATGCCCGAGCCCACCGCCCCCAACACGCTCCCCCCCGATCTCGCAACCGCGATCCGGGGGCGGTTCCTCGTCTTCGAGGGCCCCGACGGATCGGGCAAGACCACCCAGCTCGCCCGCTTCGCCGCCGCCTGCGACGCCGCGGGCCTGCCCACCACCCATGTCCGCGATCCCGGGGGCACCCAGGTCGGGGAGCGCATCCGCGACCTGCTCCTTGAGCACTCCGAGGAGGACATCAGCGCCCGCTGCGAGATGCTGCTCTACATGGCAAGCCGAGCCCAGCTCGTCGCCCACAAGATCGCCCCCGCCCTCTCGCGGGGCGAGTGCGTCCTCGCCGACCGGTTCTACGCCTCCACCCTCGCCTACCAGGGCACCGCGGGGGGCGTCCCCGCGAACGAGATCCTCGCCGCCGCCCTCATCGCGTGCGGCGACAACCGCCCCGACCTCACCATCATCTTCGATGTCGACGAACAGACCGCCGCGAGCCGCCTGAGCCCCCTGCTCGATCGCATGGAGGCGAAGGGCGCCGCGTTCCACAAGCGCGTCCGCGAGGGCTACCTTGAACAGGCGAAACAGGACCCGGAGCGCGTCGCGCTCGTCGACGCGCGCGGCTCACAACTCGAGGTGTTCAACGCGGTGCTGAGCACACTCCGTGCGCACTTCTGCGCCCCCGCGTCCGCGACGACCGACCAGGCCCCCACCCGCGCCACGGGGTAATCCGCGATGAACCCTCTCAGCCCAACCCTGCTCGGCGCGTTCATCGTCGGCGCCTTCCTGCTCGGGTCGATCCCCTTCGCGCTGCTCATCGGGCTCGCGAAGGGCACCGACATCCGCGCCGTGGGATCGAAGAACCCCGGCGCGACCAATCTCGGGCGCACCTTCGGGTTCAAGTGGTTCCTGCTCTGCTTCGCGCTCGACGCCGCGAAGGGCCTCGCTCCGACCCTCGCGTTCGGACTGCTCACCGATCTCGCGAGCGCCCCGGGGATGACGCCCACCTCCGCCTTCGCGTGGCTCGCGGTCATGGTCGCCCCCGTGCTCGGGCACATGTTCAGCCCCTGGATCGGGTTCAAGGGGGGCAAGGGCGTCGCGACGGGCCTCGGCGCCCTGCTCGGGGTCTACCCCATCCTCACGATCCCGGGCCTCGGCGCCTTCGTTGTCTTCGCGACCACGCTGGGCATCTGGCGCTTCGTGGGGCTCTCCAGCGTCCTCGCCGCGGGGAGCCTGCCCATCTGGGTCTGGTATTTCGGGGAGCTCCTCCGCCGCGGCGCGAGCACCTCCGGAGAGCCCCCGCCCACCACCTGGCCCTTCCTCGTCGTCGCGATCGCCCTCGCGCTGCTCGTCATCATCAAGCACAAGGGGAACCTCGCCCGCCTCGCCGCGGGAACCGAGCCCAAGATCGGTGCCGCGCCCGACGAAAACCCCGAGCGTCCGAGAACCTCCTAATCCCGAAGGGCTCCCGAATTCCCGGGAGACGCTCGCGCGATCGTTCACTCTTCCCCACCTGCACGGCCGATAGAACGGAACCGGGCACGGAGGCCCGCCCGACAAGCGATCCAATCCGCGCAAACCGTGCGCGGACGCAGATCATCCCCCCGGATCGAGTCATCCACGCCTCCACCGAGCCCGATGATGGTCGTTGCCGGCGCGACGGAACGCGTCCGGCGGATGGAGGTGTGCCATGCTGCGGATCACCGGACAGGACGAGCGTGTCGAGGATTGGTTGCGGCCGATCCCGTTCCCGCGTCACCGCGTCGCCCATCGCGGGCTGACCGAAACGCCGGACACGATCGAACTCGTCGAAGAGGCGATCAACCGCGTCCAGGGCGACTTGGATGAATTGAACCGCCTGCTGTCGATCGACCCGCTGCCTTTCCCGAGGTCGCAGGACGACGACGACGGGCCGAGCGCGGCCTGATCGAGCCGACCGACACGCATCAAACACGAACGGGCCGACCCCTCCGGGTCGGCCCGCGTTAGCTTTTGCCTCGCGGTGCACACGGCGCTACGCGCCGACGCGCACGACGATCATCGTCTCGTCGTCGACCTGGTGACGCAAGCCCGTAAAGCGGCGCAGGAACCAGAGGATCTGGTCGAGCACCACGCTTGCCCGCTGATCGGGCAACGCGACGACCGCGTCGACCGCGGCCTGCTTCAGCCGCGTCATGCCCCACTTCTCGTTCTGGAAATTGCGGGCATCGGGCAGCCCGTCGGTGTAGGCGACGAGCACATCGCCCGGCTGGAGCTGGAAGGTCCGGCTCGAGTACGACTCCTCGGGGATCACCCCGATGACCAGCCCGCCTGTCTCCAGCGGGATCACATGCTCCGTCGTGAGCGGCTCGCCCGGCACGGGGCGGATCACGAACGGGGGCTCGTGCCCCGCGCTGCAATAGGTCAGCATCCGCGTCTTCGGATCGATCGACGCGTACCACAGCGTCGTGAACTCGTTGGGCAGCGTGTCGCGGCACATGTCGCGGTTCGTGCGCGCGACAACCTCCGCGACGGCGCACGGCTCCGCGGCGTGGGCGCGCAGGCTCGCGCGCACGGCGCTCATCAGCAACGCCGCGGGCAGACCCTTGCCCACCACATCCCCGATCAGCAGGCCCA
>DLBY01000017.1:32282-33635 GCA_002480345.1 Phycisphaerales bacterium UBA7812
CACATCCCCGATCAGCAGGCCCAGCGATTCACCCCCGCCCGTGCTGCGCCGGGGGAAGACATCGTAAATATCACCCCCCACCATGCTCGAGGGGTCGCTCTTCGCCGCGACATCGAGCCCCGCGAGCGAGGGCGGATCGGTCGGCTGCATCCGGCGCTGCACCGCCGACGCGAGCGTCAGCTGCCGCTCGATCTCCCGCTCGCGCTCCGCGACCTCCAGCAGGCGCGCCTGCGCGACCGCGATCGCCGCCTGCTCCGCGATCGAGCGGATCAGGCGGCGGTCCGCGACGCTGAACTCGCGCGGCTCGCGCCCGTACAGGCGCATTACGCCGATCGGAGTCCCGCTGTGCACCAGCGCCGCGCTGAGGAAGGCGTGCACGCCCTCGTCGGCGAGCCGCTCGCGTTCGAGCACGCGATCGTCGGCGCGCAGGTCCGAGACGGCGAGCGCCTCGCCCTCGAGCACGAGCCGATCGAACACGCGTCCCTTGCTGAGCGGGAGCGTGTTGCGGAGCCAATCGTCGGAGAGCCCGATGGACGCGCGGGTGCGCAGGCCCAGCTCCGAGTCGACATCGGGCACGCCGTCCGCGTCCTCCGGGAACAGGACGATTGACCCCGCGTGGAGCTCGAGCGCGCCGATCGCGAGCTCGAGCGCGCTCTCGAGCAACCGGTCGAGTGAATCCGCGGAGCGGACGAGCAGCGAGTTGAGCCTGAACAGCGCCCCGAGTTCGCGGATGCGGTTGCGCATCGCGTCCGCCTCTTCGCAGAACTCCTGGGCGATCCCCGCGAGCAGATCGGTCAGCTCGATCAGGTGCGCGACCCGGTCCGCGTCGACCTGTGCCCCGGGTGCGTCGAGCGCCACGAACTCGCCCAGCACCTCGCCCTGCACGCGGATCGTCGAGCGGAAAGCGGAGGCCGCGACCTCGGGGGGTGTGGTCCGCGTCGCCCAGGGGTCCGCGTCGCCGTCTGCGCCGAAGGTGAGCCAGTTGCCGCGCGGGTCGAGCAGGTAGACCGAGACGCCCGCGATCGACCCGATCGTCTCGCACAGACGGATCACCGAGCCGTCGGTCAGGAAATCGGCGATGGACCGCCCGCCGGCGCCGCGGAGCGTGCCCGGGCCGCCGGCGAGGTCGTCAGCCATCGTCTTCCTCGATCGTCCACATCTGGGTCAGCAGATCCGCGAGCCTCGCCTCGACCGGCAGGGGCTCGTCGGGCGACAGGCCGCGCGTCACGCGTTCGCGGAAGTCGGCCATCCCGCGCTCGACCAGCTCCGGGCGATCGAGCTGGAACCCCAGGTAGCCCAGCAGCACACCCGCCGCCTCGCGCACCTGCGGGCTCGCCTTCCGCGAGCGGCTCG
>DLBY01000017.1:33957-41043 GCA_002480345.1 Phycisphaerales bacterium UBA7812
GCGAGCGGCTCGTCGTGTCGTCGATGGTCTGTTCGAGCACCTCGATGACCGCCTCGAGCCGCTCGGGCGTGGGCAGCAGCGTCGGCGCGTACTTCGCGGCGAACACCTCGGGGCGGCTCAGCGCCAGCGATTGCAGGTTCAGCGACGCGGAGAGGTACAGCCCCGCGCCGATCTGCGCGTGGAGACGGCCGATCTGCGCCGTCACATCCCCGCGCTTGATGCCCAGCGCCGATGCGAACCGCTCCTCCGCGTCGAAGTAGCGCCCCTCCGCGAGCAGCTCCTGGCCCGCCTGAAGGTGCTCGGCGTAGACATTCCGCCCCACCTCGTTCGGATCGATGAACCGCGACAGCGGGGTGCCGTCGCCGCGCAGGATCCGCATCGTCTCCGCGTCGAACTTGACGCTGCGCCCGCGCTCGCCGTCGTCCCGATCGCCGTTCTCCTCGTCCCCACGCGGCTCGTCACTCCCAGCGGCATCGCCCTCCTCGGCCTGCTCGTCTTCCACGCCCGCGAGTCTTTCCATCATCGCGCGCATGCGCTCCGCGAGCGTCTGCCCGCCCGCGAAGACATCGTCCGAATCGCGCTGCTGCGCGTCGCGGTTCAGCCGACCGATCAGGTCGCTGTGCAGCGTGCTGATGCGCGTGGACTGGCGGGTGTCCTCCCGCCCGCTGTCGTCGGGACGCGCGGGGGACTCGGGATCCTGGGATGACGGACGCCCGAACTGGGGCTCGTTGTCCGCCGCCTCCTGAGCCTCGCGTTCCGCTTGGCGCTGCGCCGTCAGCTCGGGGATCGGGCTCAGCCGCACCCCGCGCAGGGGCGACGCCGTCAGCGAATACACCCCCTGCTGGGTCTCGACCTGCCGCAGCGCCGAGGTCTGCAACGAGGAGTTGGACATGTACGCCGAGGGCGAACGCAGCATCCACAGCAGCGTGCCCCGGTCGTCCGCGTCGGGATCGATCGCGGGCCGCTGGATCAGCCCGCTCGTCTGCGTCGGATCGGTCCGCGCCATGATGTTGCCCGCGTCGGGGCTCGTCCCGGCGCGGCTGACGCTGTACCGACCGATCAGGTTCGCGGGGGGCTGCGCACCGGTCGTCAGCGCGAGCTGGTACTGCAGCGCCTCGGTCCCGCGGATGCCCATGCCCGCGATGCCGCTCTGCAGCGAATCGCGACGGAAACTGAACAGGTCGTTGCTGCCCAGCTGCCCCGTGAACTCACCCGGCGCGCGGTAGCCCACATCGCCCCGGAAGCTCAGCCCGTTCGGGGCGTTGCCCGTCACGACCGAGTTGCGGAACGCGAGCTCATCACGCAGCGAGGGACGGGCGTTGTTGTACCGCCCGCGCGTGCTCAGGTTGTTGTCCAAGGCCCGGCCGTCGCCCAGCGCGTTCTGTGCCGACGCGAGCGGAACGGGGAGCGACGCGGCCGCGACCAGCGACGCGATCGCGAGCGAGCGGAACGGACGCAGAGTCGGGGTGTGCTGTCGTTGCATGGAAGGGCTCCTTCGCTCCCATTACGCCCCCGGATGTCGGGGACGCTCGGCCGGGGGCCGATCGAGCCCGGCCTCCACTCTATTTTACGCGGAGCACGGGACAGGGGTTCATCGGCCCGATCGGTCGGCCATCCCCTGCCCATCGCGCAGGAGACACCGCATCGTCCGATAATCCACGAAACCGCTGCTTTGGTGCGGGTCCCGCGTCAGATCGAGTTCGCGGGGTCCGGGGGCTCCACCCCAAATTGGGCGAGGAACTTCGTGCACATGGGCTCGTTCCGACCCTCGCTGACCAGCGTGTAGAGCAACCCGTCCCGGCGCCAGACGCAGATGTAGACATCCGAGAGGTTGCACGCCTGGGCGTTGACGAGGTAGGTCGTGCCCTCCGCGATCGCGAGTTCGCCCTTGTCCTGCTTGACGAACACGCTCACCTTGCGACCCGTCGCGTCGGGGACGATCTCCCCGTTCGCGTCGTGCACGGGGAGCACGAACTGCATGTGCGCCGAGGGCCCCTTCCCGGGGACGCCACAGGGCGACGCGCCCGCGAACTTCGTCGCGCCGCCGCAGGGCGGGATGACCGGGTCGCCGTGCAGGTCCGCCTTTATCGCGTCCGCGGCCTCGCTGGGGACCTTCGCGGTGAACTTCCGCTCCGCGTAGCGATCATCGAGCGTTCGGGAATGCTCGTCAGCGACAAACCGCGCCAGATTCGTCCGGTACGCGGTGTCCACCCCGCCGATCGTCGCGAGCGCGCCGCCGCTGGCACCGGCACCCTGGCCCGGAGCGGGGTTGCCCTGCCAGACCATGACCCCCACCACCGCGAGGAGGACCGCTGCCGCGAGCGCCGCGACCCCTCGTCCCGCGCTCCAGAACGATCGGTCCCGGGTCTCCTCACCCCGTGCGTGCATCGCGTCCGCGAGGGCGTCGTCCTCGGGGCGCCCGCCCCGTGCCTGCGAAAGGATCGCCTCGCACAGACCCGCCGGCGCCGTCACCCCGCCCATCGCGCGGGCGGTCGCGTCGCGCAGCGATCGCTCGAACGCGATCGCATCGCCCGCGTCCACCGTCGAGGCCTGCTCGGGAGTCAGTTCCCCGTCCGCCGCGGCGCGGATCACCGCACCCCGCGGCCCGTCCGCCGCACCCTCCGGAAAGAGCGCGTCGCCGCTCGGCGTGTCGAGCCCCGCGAACCGCGCGGGATCCGGGACCAGGTTGGCATCGTCGTACTCAGGCATCGCAACACATCTTCCTGCGAACCGGGCGGCGTGAGGTCGGACCCGGCGATCCCCGCCGGGTCGGCCGCCGTGCGTCTTCTGATGTTCCTCGTCCGGGAGCGATCCCACGCTCAACGAACGGATCGTTTCTGACTGGTGGGCGGCTCGCTCGGTCCCCCATCGGGAAGAACCGCTGAACCGCCCGGTGAGACCCTTGGGACCGGGAAGAAACCCGATCCCGCCCGGAAGCAGAGCCAAACGAGGCCCCCGATTATTCCGGGGTGCTCCGGGATTTGACGCCGGAAAATCGGCAGCCGACCGGTCATTCCGACACCGAACGACCGCCCGGCCCGCGAACCCGCCCCCCGCGGCCCGGTTCTTCCGCTCAACCCGCCTGATCCTCCTTCCGGAGCCCCAGGTTCGCGACCGCCTGTTCGTCATCCATCAGGCGGTCCGCGAGCAACTTGCGCGCGCGGTGCAGGCGGCTCATGATCGTCCCGATCGGCACATCGAGGATCGCCGCGATCTCGCGGTATTTCAGCCCCTCCACGCCCCACATCAGCAGAACTTCCCGGTATTCGGGCTTGAGGTCCTCGATCGCCTCCTTCAGCGTCGAATCGACCTGCTCGAAATCGAGCCGCTCCCCGTCCCACTGGGGAGGGGGCTCGTCGGGCGCCCGCTCGGTGGTCGATTCCTCGAAGAACGACTCCACCGCGGTGGGCTGGCGCTTCTCCCGCTTGATCCTGCTGTAGAAAACATTGTGGCAGATCGCGAAGAGCCAGGCCCGCATCCCGCCGCCGCCCTCCGACGAGTTGTCCACGAACCGCTCGATCGAGCGGGGGCGGAACGCGCGGGCGTACACCTCCTGCACGAGGTCCTCCGCCTCGTCCGCCTTGCGCGCCAGGTGGAACGCCATGCGGTAGACCGCGTCGAGGTGCTCCAGCGCGGATTGTTCGAACTCGGCGCGTTCCATCCCGCCTGAGGCTCCCGTTCCAGTGCGCCCGCCCGGCGCGCGGCTCGGGGAGAGCATACGCGGAACCCCGGGGCGTGTTCACGCGCCCCGCCCGAATCGGGCGACGCCCCGATGGCGGATCGCGAGCCCCGTAGAATCGCCGCATGACCGACGATCCCGCCGCGCCCTGCTACATCACGACACCCATTTACTATGTGAACGACCGCCCCCACATCGGGCATTGCTACACGACCCTGCTCGCGGATGTCGCGGCGCGCGCGCAGCGGCTCATCGGACGCGATGTCTTCTTCCTCACCGGCACCGACGAGCACGCGGAAAAAGTGAGCCGGTCCGCCGCCGAGCACGGCGTCACCCCGATGGAGTGGGCGACCCGGAACGCCGAGCGCTTCAAGGACGCGTTCGCCTTCATGGGGTTCAGCAACGACGACTTCGTGCGCACGACCGAGGACCGGCACACGACCCGCGCCAGCGCCTACATCCAGAAGCTCGTCGACTCGGGCGACATCGAACTGGGCGACTACGAGGGCTGGTACGACCCCTCCCAGGAGGAGTATGTCACCGAGTCCACCGCCCAGGAGCACGAGTACAACAGCCCCGTCACCGGGAAGCCCCTCGAGAAGCGGACCGAGCAGAACTACTTCTTCCGCCTCGACAAGTACGAGGGCTGGCTGACGCAGCAGATCGAATCGGGCGCGATCCGCGTGCTCCCCGAGGCGCGCAGGAACGAGGTCATGGGGCGGATCCGCCAGGGGCTGCAGAAGGTCCCCGTCTCCCGGCGCATCAAGGAGGGCGACACGGACTGGGGCATCGCGATGCCCAACGACCCCGCGCACCGCATCTATGTCTGGATCGAGGCGTTGTGCAACTACCTGACGATCGTCGACACCGACGACCGCAGGAAATACTGGCCCAGGGACGAACCGCTCGCGGTCCACCTGATGGCGAAGGACATCCTCTGGTTCCACGCGGTGATCTGGCCCTGCATGCTCTGCGCGCTGGGCGAGCAGCCCCCCGCGACGGTGTACGCGCACGCGTACTGGATCAGCGAGGGGCGCAAGATGTCCAAGAGCCTGGGCAACTTCATCGAGATCGACCAGCTCCGCGCGTACGCGGACAGGTACTCGCTCGACGCGGTCCGATGGTTCCTGACCACCCAGGGCCCCCTGGGCTCGACCGACGCGGACTTCGCCCACGCCCGCTTCATCGAGGTCTACAACAGCGACCTCGCCAACGGCATCGGCAACGCGACGAGCCGGGTCGGAAACATGTTCGACAAGTACTTCGAGGGGGAGGTCACCCGGACCTGCAACGGGGAGTTCGGGTTCCCCGACGGGAAGGCCCTGCCGATCGCGCTCGCCGCTCGCGACGCGGCGGGCAAACCGGTCGACGACCCGACCCGCACCTTCGATTTCGCAGCAGCGAGCGCCGCGTCTGTGCGCACGAGCGTGGAAGCGACCGGGCGGGTGTCGCTCGATGAAGCCGCGGCCGCCGGCATCGAGCTGAGCCGGATGGTGGACGATTTCATCTCCTACACCGCGCCCTTCACGCTCGCGAAGCAACTCGACGAGCACGAGCACGGCGAGAAAGCCCTCGCGACCATCCTCTATACCTGCGCCGAGGCGCTCCGCATCGCCTCGCTGCTGCTCTATCCCGCGATGCCGGCGAAGATGGCGGACCTGTGGCGCACCTGGGACTGCTCGACCCTCAACGACCCGGACGACCCCGATTCGGGCTTCAAGGCACCGCTCGCGGATCTCGCGACCTGGGCCCACCCCGAGCACGGGATCCGCGTGGGGCAGACCATCCGCAAGGGGGACCCGCTGTTCATGCGCGCCGACCCAAAGGAAGACCCGCCAGCCGCGGAGACCCCGTCTTCGTGAGCGGCCCCGGAACGCGCTGAAAAGCACCGTTCCGGTCCGATTCTGCTTGTACCACCACAGCGACGGATCGATAATTCGGGTATGAGCTTTGATCCCATCCGGTCGTTGGCGGCGGTGCAGCACGAGTTCGGCGAGCACGGCGGCGTGAACATGTCCATCGAAGCCTCCACCACCTTCACGGTGATGGATGCGAAGACAATGCCCGCGATCTTCGCGGGCGCCGTCGGGCCCGACACCGGGGGATGCTACCTCTACGGGCGGCACTTCAACCCCACGGTCTATGTGCTGGGACGCTATCTCGCGGCGCTGGAGGGCACGGAGGCGGCGTATTGCACCGCCTCGGGCATGGGCGCCATCGCGGGCGCCGTCTTCCAGCATGTGCGACCGGGCGACGAGATCGTCAGCGCGCGCACGGTGTACGGCGGCACCCACGCGCTCTTCGAGCACTTCATGCCCGAACGCATGGGCGTGACGGTCCGCTTCGTGGACGCGACCAACACCGACGAGGTGCGGGCCGCGATGACCTCGCGCACGAAGGCGGTCTATTGCGAAACGGTCTCCAACCCGACCCTGACGGTCGCGGACATCCCGGCGCTCGCGGAGATCGCGCACGAGCGGGAGGCCGCATTGATCGTGGACAACACCTTCTCCCCGCTGATCGTCAGCCCCGCGCAGCTCGGCGCGGATGTTGTCGTCCACTCGATGACCAAGTTCATCAGCGGCGGGTCGGACATCATCGCGGGCGCCGTGTGCGGCTCGCGCGACTTCGTGACCTCGCTGATGGACCCCCACCACGGGTCGCTGATGCTGCTGGGGCCCACGATGCACCCCTCCGCGGCGTTCGACCTGTCGCTGCGCCTGCCCCACCTGGGCCTGCGGATGCGCGAGCACAGCGCGCGTGCCCTGCTGTTCGCGGAGCGGCTCGAGGGGCTGGGCGTGCCGGTCTGGTACCCGGGCCTCCCGGGGCACGAGGGGCACGAGCGCCTGGCGCGGATGATGAACCCGGGATTCGGGATGGGGGGCATCTTCGGGATCGACCTGGGCGCGCGCGACGCGGCGTTCGAGTTCATGGACTATCTCCAGAACACCCACCGGTTCGGCTACGACGCGGTCAGCCTCGGATACTTCGACACGCTCATGAGCTGCTCGGGCGCCTCGACCTCGAGCGAACTCAGCGAGGACGAGCAGCGCGCCGCGGGGATCCGGCCCGGGTTCGTGCGCATCTCCATCGGCTACACCGGCGATGTCGAGGACCGCTGGGCGCAGTTCGAGGACGCGCTCAAGCATGTCGGCGCGATCCCGCGGTCCGCGGCGGGCTGAGACCCACGACTCGCGGCGCTCCGTTCCCGGTCAGGCGCGGATGTCGATCTGCGCGCTCCGCTCGCGCCGGCGGGCGTCGTCGGCACGGCCCTGCTCACGATCGGCGAGCACCCCCGCCTCCGGATCGCCCGCCCGCTGGTCGGCGCGAAAGTCCGCGGTGCGACGCTCCGCGTTGCGCGCCACGCGCTCGGCGTCCGCCTGCTCGCGCCGTTCGATCGCGCGGAG
>DLBY01000094.1:0-15918 GCA_002480345.1 Phycisphaerales bacterium UBA7812
CGATTCCTTGTTCTTCTCGATCAGCGCCGAGTCCTCGAGATCGCGCTTCGCGATCCCATCCGCGATCGAGGCGATCGCGTCGAGCCGGCGTTGCAGGTCGCGCCACGCCGCCTCCGGGAGCGCCGTCTCGATCGCCGACCAGCTCTCCGCGTAGGGCGTCAGCCGCTCAGCGGACCGGGCAATCGACTCGATGATCGTCGACCGCTCGCCCAGCAGACCCAGCAGGCGATCCGTGTCGCCCGATTCGATGCACGCCCGTTGCCGCTCGCTCACCGCGTCCAGCGAGCCGTACTGCTCGAGCTGCTGGGTCACGAGCGCCTCAAGGCTCTCGTGCCAACGCTCGCCGAGCGTGCGCACCAGCGTGTCCGCCTGATCGATCCGCTTGTCATCGGTCATCCAGACCGTTCCTTCCCCCGGGCGCTCCGTGCCCGGTGCTCGCCCTCAGGGGTCCGTGTCGGACCGGGCATACCCGTCGTACAGCCTCGTGTTCGCGTCGAGCCAGCGTTCCCACTCGCGTCGGCTCAGCGGCAGATTCGGATCGTCCCACACCTCGTCGGGCAGCGTCTGGAAGATCGCCCGCGCCCGCTCGTTCGCCGTCCTGGCGCTCGCGAGATCGCCCAGCTCGAGGTTCGCGTTGACGATCTGGATCATCGCGACCAGCACCGAGGGATCACGGGGGTAACGGGCCTTCGCCATGTTGTAGAACTCGATCGCCTCGCCGTACTGCCCCAGCGCGAACGCGCAATCGCCCAGATAGAAGTACGCGTTGCGGAGGCTCATCGCCTCGAGCTCGCTGAGCGTCCGCTCGTCGCGACGCTCATACTCGTCGCGCACCGCCTCGAACGATTCAATCGCTCGCCGAAGGTGCGCCGACCGCTCCGCGGAGAGAATCCCCCGCTCCCGGTCGCTCAGGGGCTCCTCGAGTTTCCGCTCGATCTCGCCCGCGAGCAGGCGGAGCGCGTCCGCCTGCCTGAACCGCACCGCGGGCATGGGCTTCCCGTCCGCCGCTCCCCGCCGCGCGAGCACCTCGTCGTACCGCTCGATCGCGTCCGCGTAGCGACCCTGCCGCATCGCGAGATTCCCCAGCTCGGACACCGCCTCGAGGAACTCGGGCCGCTCGGGCCCGCCCCGCGTCCCGTCGGTCGCCTGCTCGAGCAGCCGCACCGCGTCGTCATCGTTGGACGCGTCCACATCCGCGATGTAGCACTGCGCCAGGGGGACGAAACTCAGATCCGCCCACTGCCCGGAGACGGAGGTCTCCCCGCGCCGCGCCTCGTCGATCAGCCCCTCGTAGTACCCCGCCGCGGTCTTGTACTCGCCCCGGGACTGGAAGATCTGACCCAGGCGGTACCGCGCCTCGGGCTGCCGCGCGTCGCCCTGCACAGACTCCGCAAACAGCGTCAGCGACGCGATCGCCTGCGACCGGTCCCCCGCCGCGTCCGAGAGCAGTGCCGACCGCCACAGCGAGTCGGCATAAGTGCCGTAGTCATCGATGACGAACCGGTCCGCGTGCAGCCGCGCGTAGCTCGCCGCCTGGATCAGGTTCCGCTTCGCCTCCCGCAGCGTCGCGGGGTCGAACGCGCGCAGCTCATCGAGGCTGAACCGCTGCCCCACTGTTTCGGGGCCCAGCCCCAGTTCCGTCCGCGCGAGCGCCTCGTGCACCCGGCTCTTCAGCGCGAGCAGCGGCGCCGGCGCCGATTCGATCTGGAACATCGACAGCGCGAGGTCCGCGTACCGCGCCGCGAGCCCGACCGTGTCCGGGGCGCCGCCCGCGCGCCAGGACGCTTCGTGACGCTCAGCGATCTCGCGGATCGACTGCTCGACCCGATCCGCCGTGGGCCGCTCGGGGGCGCCGCGTTCCTGCATCTTCGCGATCAGCGTCTCGAACGCCTCGAGCGACGCCTCGTCGTCGTCCAGCGCCGCTTCCGTGCGCGCAAGCCCGAACATCGACGCGAGCGTCACGGGCGCCGGGTTGACCCCGATCGCGAGCGACTCGTACCGATCCCGCGCCGCGCGCAGCGTGATCTCGTCGCCCGCGGTGCGCTCGAGCGCCTCCGCCAGATACAGCCGCCCCCAGGCCCGCGCCGCGGACCCCGGATCGAGCAGCGCATCGCTGTCGGCGCGACGGAGTTCCGCGAGCGCCTCCCGCGGTGCGCCGATCTCCAGATACCCGCGCCCCAGCATCACGAACAGCTCCCCGATCCCCGGGATGTCCCGACCCACGAGCAGAGGCAACTCGCGCAGCAACGCGTCGATCGCCTCCGACGCGTAACCCGTCTCGATCTGCATCTCCGCGCGGCGGGCCAACCCCCAGACGCGGTCCGGCTCGGCAAGCCCGGGCGTCGCGAGATACTCGTCAACCGTCAGCAGCAGATCCGTGTAGTCCGGCCGCGCCGCCCCCCGCCCCCGTTCGATCAACTCGCGGTAGATCGAAGCGGTCTGCGCCGGATCGGGCAGGGACCGCGCGCGCGCCTTCGCGAGCGAGGGCTCCCCCCGCGCCAGGTGCGTCCGCGCCAGCTTCTCGACATCCGGAGCGGGCAGTTCCCCGAGCAGTTCCTCCGCCTCGAGATACTGATCGACGATGTTCTCATCGTTCGCGGGCTGCGGGAACTCCAACTCGTGCTGCCCGCCGTACAGCGCCCG
This sequence comes from Phycisphaerales bacterium UBA7812, assembly GCA_002480345.1. GTDB lineage: Bacteria > Planctomycetota > Phycisphaerae > Phycisphaerales > UBA1924 > UBA1926. Next base: position 2,644 of record DLBY01000094.1, read on the forward strand.
CGCCAGCAGGAGGCGGTACTGCGCCTCCGCGGCGCGGTTCAGCTCGGGACGCCCCACATAGGGATAGACCCGCTCGTTGAGCTCGTCGATTGCCCGCTCGTACTCGCCAGCCTCGATCAGACGCGACGCGTCGTCAATCGCGGGGGTGAACACCGGATCGGGAGCGGTCCGGATCGCCACCAGCACGCCCGAGGCGAACAGCAGCCCCCCCACGCCCAGCAGCGGGAGCGGCCAGATCTCACGCCACCGAGTGAGCGGAGGCCCCTTGGACGAACCGCCCGCGTCAACGCCAGCGTCGTCCGAAGGCTCTGGGGTGTTGTCCGGGGCCGTCTCCAACGGCGCGCCTCCGCGTGCGAACGATCGCGGCTCGTGGATCCTCCACGACCGCCGATGCTTGTATCGGGACGCCGAGAGCGAAAACTGCAACCCCCGCGCAAGATTCTCCCTCCCCACATCGGGCGTGCCGGGCCGCAGCGGGCATCGCGGTCAGGATTCGTCGGGCTCGGGTTCGTCGGGCTCGACCACCACGACAACGCCCGCGATCAGGTCCCCCCGGTGCCGCCCGGTCGGCTCGATCAAGGCGAGGCTCGCCGCGGGTGGGAGGATCCACTTCACGCCGTTGCGCACCAGTGCGCGCGTGAACCCGATCCGGCGGGGAGGCCCGCCGGCCACCGGTGCGCGCACGACCCGGCACCCCATCGCCAGTTTGCCGAGCGTTGCGCCGAAGACCGTCTCGAACGCCGTCGAATAGCCCAGCCCGACGAAGAGCACCGAGGGCAGGGTGAGCCACGAATCGTCGGGCCGAAGCAGCACGCTCAGCCCCATGATCTCCCCGAACGGCACCCCCGACACGCGTGCCACAATGAGCGCGCACAGCGCGAGATCCAGCACCGTCGCGAGGAGCCGCCGCGCCGGGGACGCGAGCGCGCAGCCCTCCGGGATGGTCAGCTCCGCCTCATTCGGAACGGGACGCAGCACGATCATCAGCGAGACGACCATCATGACGACCATCGCCGCCGCGAGGATCTTGAACTCCTCGGGAGAGACCGGCGCGACGCTCTCGAGCGGGCCGTCGTAGAGCAAGTCGCCCGTCGAGAGCGAGATCTCGACCATCGCGTACCGCATGGGGGCATCGTCCGCGTCCCGGCGTCCCAGCATCATGATCAGCCGCCCCGAGACATCGGGCACGACCGTCAGACCGACAAACGAGGTATCCGCCGGCAGCGCGTGCGCCCCGAGCGATTCCGAAGCAGGCGCCGCGCCGCCCTCGTCCGAAATTGGCAGCAGCACCACCTCTGCGATACCCGCCGAGTCGGATTCGGACGCCTGGCTCGAGTCCGCGTCGCCCGCCCGCCAACGCCACCCGACGATCGTGTCGGGCAGGGCTCCGACCGCGCGCACGCCCGGCGCCGTCTCGATCGCGCGGACCGACCACCCCCCACGGTCCTCCACGAAAACCGCGGCTCCATCAACAACGAGAAACCCGCGCGTCGACGCGAGCAGGGCCGGACCGCTGTTCCCGTCCGCACGATCCACGGACCCACCAGCCGGCAGCGCGCCGATCGTCCACGATTCACGCTCGAACGACGCGACCGACAGACCGGCCTCTGTTTCGAGCAGCACGCCCACGCGGTCCCCCGCGGAGGCGAACCCGAGCACGCGTCCATCCGCCTCGAGCGGGGGCAGGGATTCCATCCGCCCTTGCGGCGCATCGGTCCAGATGCCCTCCACAGGCGTGGGTACCGCCTCGATCGTGCGCACCAGCAGGCGGCGCCCGCCTCCCGGTGCCGATCCCTCCGTCAGCAGGTAGACCCGACGCCCGCTCGAGGCGATCCCGATCGGCGCGGCGTCGAGGGACCGGCTCCGACGCCCGATGCCCGGGGAGCCCCCGTGCACCGCGGCCTGCCTGGGCGGCATGTGCACGAGGATGACCGGGTCGGTCGCCTCGGCACGCGCGCCGGGGTCCTTCCCCGCGTCCGAGGCGGGGGCGATGATCCAGCCGTGCGCCTCGGGAACCGCGCCGCGCGACGCTTCGACACCCCCTGCCCCGGTCCGAACGACGGGCTCGGCACCCGACACCGGCAGGCACAGACACAGGAACGCGAGGACCAGCAGCGAACACGCGGACCGGGTCATGGGAGATCGCCCGCCTCCAGGGGCTCGGGCCCCTCGGATGCCGCGGGCTCGTCGAGATCGACCAGCGCGTCGATGCCGTATGCGTCGATGAGCAGGTCCACGCGGAAGGCGACCGGGCGGATGTCCTTCCGCTCGGGCTCGTAGAGCTCGAAGCGGATCTCCCCCTTGAATCCTCGCATGCGCACGACGATGCGCCCCGGCACGCGGAGCGGCGCCTCGTCTGGGCCCAGGCCTTTCATGAGGGTGTACCGCGAGAGCGTCACATCGAGCGCGGGCACGCCCCCGGGCCCGATCAGTTCGACGCGGCTTGGCTCCGCGGTCGCGGTGTCGATCGTGTACCGGCGCACGCCGCGGCGGGTCGGGGCGCTCAGCACGACGGTGCTGCGCTCCGGGCCCGGCTTCGCGACGATGCGCCCCATGTCGGTGGGCAGGGGCGTGATCCCCAGCATGTCGACCAGATTCAGCGGGTCGATGGGCAGGCCCAGCGTGTCGATCTTCTCGGGGGTGATCGTCGCGTGCCGACCGACGGTCGCGACCTTCCGCTCCGAGTCGATCATGTCGAACCACCAATAAAAGGTGTCGTCGGACCCGAAGTAGAGGTTGGTGTTGCCGACCTTCCCCAGGCTGAGCGCGACACGGTCGGGCGGGACGATCTGGAAGTGCCCCTCCGCGCGTTCGCGGAGATCGCGGCCCTCCGCGTCCTCGCCCTCGATGACCGCGGACGCGCGCGCCCACAGCGTCGTGACCCGGCTCGTGCGCGCGTTGTACCGCTCAACGATGGGCGCGGGATCGACCAGACGCGACTCGTCGGGCCTTGCGCCGCCCGTGGATTCGCACCCCGCGGGCGCGATCAGGAACAGGACGCCCGCGAGGCAGAAAAGCGTGCGCGCGATCCGGGGCAGGGATGGGGTCGGCATGATGGCTCCGATCGGGAGTGATCGTCTGTCAATTCGTGTGCGCGTCACGCGTCGAGGTTCATCACCGCGGAGAGCTGCGCCGTCGCGGCCTCGATCGACTCGTCGTTCAGACCCGGATCGATCACCTCGGTGACGGGGCCTTCCTTGTCGCGCCGGCGGCGGACCAGCACGACACCCGCTTCGTCCGCGGTCGCGGGGCGCGCACCCTCCCAGACGAGTTGTTTCTTGCGGATGAGGATCAGGCAGAGCAGGTAGCGGAACGCAAGTTGGTGATCGCCGTCCGCGTCCTCGAGTTGGTCGAAGAGGTCGAGCACCTCGTCGTCCCCGATGAGGACCTTTCGCGGCGCGTCCTTCTCGCGCATCGTCGTGCGCCACTGGGCGACCAGGCGAGGCGGCGAGCCGTCCTCGGCGGGCGGGGGCGGCGCGGGGCGCTGACCCCGGTCCCACGCGTCGGCGGCGACATCCTGCCTGAGCAGGGCGTCCTCGCCCACCTCGTAGAGCAGGCTGAAGCAGGGTGCGCCGGGCTCGATCGGCTCACCCGTCGCGGCGCACACAGGGTTCGGGGCGGTCACGGAATACGAAGCGGACATGCGGCTCCTCGCTTGCTCACAGGCCGGGCGTCCCTGCCCGACGACGGGTCATGGTAGTGCCGCCCCGGTGCTCCCTGCGCCTGGGGGTTGCGGTTCACGGCTCGGCGGACGCTCGGCGCTCAGCAGGAGACATCGAACATGCGCGCATCGGACCCGCCCTTGCCGACGCGGAAGCGGACGCACTTGGCGCACTTCGGGCAGCGCGCGAGGTAGAAAGGGGACTCGGGCCTGCGGTAGACGCGGATGTACTGCCCCGCGCACAGGAAGCGCACCCCGATCCAAGGGTTGGGCGTTCGGGGCGGTCCGCCCTGGGGCTGAGGACGAGGCGGCGTGGACATCGGTCGTGGGGTTCCCGTGGCATTGTTGGTGAGCATTCACCAACTTGTGGTCTTGAAAAGGTCCGATACCATATCTTGCACAATTGTCGGACAGATCCGCGCGGCGCGGTCGATTCTGGAGTTTTCCGAGGTCGCGAGCCCGAGGGCGGAGCGCTATTGTTCGGGTCCGGCATCGGAAGCCGCAACGGAGCGGCGATCGGGGCGGCCCGTGGTGTGGGCGGGCCCCGTGTGAGACTGGGGCGATGCGGGGCTGACGCGAAACGGAGCGATTTGTCCCTGATCGGCCGAGACGCCGGATGTTGATGTGCTGATGAACGAGCCGCAGCTTGCCATCCTGCCCGACCCCCCACCGCCCCCGACGCCGATCGGGCTGATCGCGGGGGAGGGCCGCCTGCCTGTGATCATCGCGGAGAGCCTGCGCAGCGCGGGGCACGCGGTGCACACGCTGGGTCTTGCGGGGCAGACCGATGACGAGCTTCGTGAGCTGAGCACGACTTTCCGCGAGGTCCCCATCCTGCGGGTGGGCTCGTGGGGCAAGCATCTCAAGAAGCGCGGGGTCAAGCACGCGATCATGGTGGGCCGGGTGGATAAGGCGAAGTTCATGCACGACCCCTGGCGGTATGTGCGGAACATCCCGGACCTTCGGACGATGATCGCGTGGTACAAGCACCTGCGTCACGACCGCCGATCGCACGCGATCCTGCGCGCGATCGCGGAAGAACTGGACCGACAAGGGGTCTCTCTCATGGATTCGACGAGCCCGATCCCCAACCAGATGTCCGAGCCCGGCGTGATGACGCGGACGCGTCCGAGCGCGCAGCAGATGGCGGACATCGAATTTGTGTGGCCGATGCTGACCGACCTGCTGCGTCTGGACATCGGTCAGTCGATCGCGGTGCGCGATCGGGATGTGCTCGCGGTCGAGGCGGTCGAGGGGACGGACCGGATGATCACGCGCGTGGGGCAGATCTGCCGGGCGCGGGGCTGGACGATGTGCAAGGGCTCGCGGGCCGGGCACGACCGGCGCAGCGATGTGCCGACCGTCGGGTGCCACACGATCCGGCGTCTGCACGAGAACGGGGGGCGTTGCCTCGCGCTCGCGGCGGGCGATGTGATCATGATCGACCGGCGCGAGATGATCGAGCTCGCCGACAGCCTGGGCGTCGCGATCGTGGGTGTCAACGCGGCACGGACCACGGCGCTGCCCGCCTCGGACGCGGAGGTCAAGGGCACGATCTCGACCGGCTCGTCTCTCGAGATCGCGGACGAGCAGCCGAAGGGCGAGGCCTCGGCGCGGGAGCGTCTCGCGGGTGTGAGCGATCGCTGACGCGAGCGCTCCGGGAGCGGCGCCCGCGATGGGACGCAAGGGCAAATATCGGCCACCCAAGAAGAGCGAACGCGAGGCGTCGCCCATCCGGGAAATCCTGGACGGGGACGACAACGCGGCGTGCGCCTTTGTGAGCCGGGGCGGGCTGAAGCTGCAGCGGGCGCTCGAGGCCTTCGCGCTGGATGCGACAGGCCTGTGGTGCGCCGACCTGGGGTGCAGCACCGGCGGGTTCACCGATTGCCTGCTGCAGGCGGATGCGGCCCGGGTCTACGCGGTGGACACGGCGTACGGCGAACTGGCGTGGAAAGTGCGCACCGACGAGCGCGTCGTCGTCATGGAACGCACCAACGCGGTGCACGCGGAGATCCCGACAGAGGTGATCGAACGGGGCGGGGTGGACCTGGTGGTGATCGACCTGGGGTGGACCGCACAGGCGAAGGCGATCCCCGCGGCGCTGCGGTGGGTGGGCAGCGGCGCAAGCGGTCGCGTCATCTCGCTGATCAAGCCCCACTACGAGGTGAGCGAGGACGAACTGGGCGAGGGGGGCGTGCTGGATCCCGCGCGGGCGCAGGCGGTGACCGAAGAGGTCTGCGCGGCGATGCCGGGGCTGGGCGTGCGCGTGCTCGATCTCATCGAGAGCCCGGTGCTGGGCGGGAAGAAGAGGGGGAAGGGGACGGGGAACCGGGAGTGGCTCGTGCTGCTGGAGCCCACCACGATCCAGTCGTGAGCCCCCGGTCATGTCCTCTTCACTGCGGGACTACGGGCTTGCGATGCGATCGAGCGCGTCGTTGAATTCTTCAAGCCGAGCCTTGTCGAGGCACAGCCATTGCATCTGTGGCGAGGGCAGGCGATCGTCGAACACTCCGAACAGCAGCATCGAGTGCATTTCGGTGCCGCTCATATACACATGCACACCGAACGAACCCGTTCCATACCCCGCGAATCGCATCTCGCGTCCGGCGGTATCGAGCACCGGTCGGCCTTGGACTTGAAGTTCAGAGAAAGTGTCCGGCTTCCCGAAATACACGAGCATCGTGCTGTAGTCATCGTATTGTCGAACACTTCCGTCTTTGAAAGCCGCTGCAAACCGCTGGACCTCGTCTACCCGCTCCGCATCCTGCGACGCGTGGACGATGAAGCCGGCGAGAAACGAAACAACCGCCAGCAGGCACAGTTCTGCAGTCCGAAACAGTCGCTTGCGTTTCACCCCTCTTGCCACCCGTCCTCGCCCTTGCCGTCCGGGTGGACCATCTTCCACAGCGCTTCGAGCAGGGGCTGGAGGCCCACGCCCACGCCGCCCGAGATCGGGATGACATCGGTCTCGTTGCCGAGTCGGAGGGTGCTCCGCAGGTCGCGGACGGCCTCGGTGATCTCGTCATCGTCCATGAACAGGTCGGTCTTGTTGAGCGCGATCAGTTCGCGCTTCTCGGCGAGCGTGTCGGAGTAGCCCGCGAGTTCGGCGCGGATGGTCTCGTAGTTCTCGGCGGGGGTCGAGCCGTCGAGGGGCTGGGCGTCGAGCAGGTGGAGGATGACCTGGGTGCGTTCGATGTGGCGCAGGAAGTCGTGCCCGAGGCCCGCACCGCTCGCGGCGCCCTCGATCAGGCCCGGGATGTCGGCGAAAACGAGCCTGCGCGACGGATCGACCGCCGCGATGCCGAGCTGGGGGCTGAGCGTGGTGAAGGGGTAATCGGCGATCTTGGGGTCGGCCCGGGTGATCGCCTTGAGCAGGGTGGACTTGCCTGCGTTTGGCAGGCCCACGAGCCCGACCTCCGCGATGAGCTTGAGTTCGAGCCTCAGGTCGAGGCGTTCGCCCGCCTCTCCGGGCAGGGCCTTGCGGGGCGCCTGGTTGGTGGGGCTCTTGAAGTGCTCGTTCCCGAAGCCGCCTTTTCCGCCCTTCGCGACGACGACGGTTTCGTTGGGCTTGAGGTCGTGGAGCAGTTCCCCGGTGTGCTCGTCGTAGACGAGGGTTCCGGGGGGGACCTTGATGGTGCGGTCCTTGCCGGCGTGCCCGTACTGCTGCTTGCCGCGCCCGGGCTCGCCGTTCTCCGCGGACCAGAGACGGACGCCGCGGAAGTCGACGAGGGTGTTGAGACCCGGGTCGGCGTGGAAGAGGATGTCTCCGCCTTTGCCGCCGTCGCCGCCGTCGGGCCCGCCCTTGGGGATGTACTTGCCCCGGTAGAAGGAGACGCAGCCGTCCCCCCCGTTGCCGGCCTGGACCGTGATGGTGACCTCGTCGACGAACATGCGAGGAGGGTAGGGAGAGTCCGGGGGGCAAAGAGATCCGGAGGTCAAGAGACAGCGCGACAACGCTCCAATGAGGGCTCTCGGTCGCGGATGGCGCACGGAAAAGCCCGGGCGGGCGCCCGGGCCTCGTTGGCATGGCGGTGAGGAACGAGCCGCGGCGCGTCAGGCGACGCGGGCGTAGGCGCCGGTCGTGATCCGGCTCATCAGGCGGTCGCGGTCGCCCGCGCGGGCGAATCGCGTGACAACGAGCGCCATCTGCGCGGGACCGGGCTCGTCGACATCGCACCAGACGATGTTCCCGAGCAGGTAGACCGCGCGGCCGGGCCCGTCGATGGTCATCATCGAGCCCGCGCGTTCGGGGAGCATGATTTCCATCGCGACGGGGGTGCCCGGCTCGATCGGGACATCCATCTCGAAGCGGATGCCGCCCTCGGAGATGTCATACGCGTGCCCGACGCGTGTGAACGAGTCCTCGCTGAGCAGCCGCACACGGGTCTGCGTGTAGGAGGGCGTGACGGCGAAACGCGGATGCTGACGGCGGTCGACTTTCTGGTTCACGCGGGCCTCCCTTCGGCCGGCGTCGCGTGTCGGCGTCGCCGTGCCCCCTCGACAATCGGCGATTCCGCCGAATGACTCAAGAACTGGGGTGCACAATTCTGGGACGCTGCAGATTCCCGGCGACTCCGGAATCGGATCACCCAGAACAGGTGACCATTTACCCGTTGCGTGGACGCGGGCGAGGAATGGATCGAGGTTCAGTCGCGCTGGACGCGACGCGCCGTGAACTGGACGCTGACGCTCTCGATCCGGACGCCGAGCCTCGCTTCGATCGCGCCGAGCACCGCCTGGGGCACCTCGCTGGCGATCTGCTCGCCCAGATCGTGCGGGAGATCGAGGATGCGCCCGTCATCGAGCACGATGTGCGCATGGTCGGCGATGTCGGCATCGAACCGGGAGGGCCCCGAGCCGCTGGCGCTTGGGATGCGGCGGCAGAGGCCGCGTTCCGTGAACGCCTCGAGGGTGTTGTAGACCGTTGCGAGGCTGAGCCCGCCTTCGCTGTCCTTGACGATGTGGTGCAGTTCTTCCGCGGTGGGGTGGGAGGTGGTCGTCGCGAGCGCGGTGTAGATCTGCTCGCGCTGGCGGGTGCAGCGGAGGCCGTGCGCGCGGAAGAGGGCGCGGAGGTCGGATTCGTGGATCTGGTCCGGATCGGTCGGGCTCATTTCGTAGAAGTATTCCAAACTGCGCATCGGGAAACCACCCCAGAGGCGAAAATCTCTTTTCGCGTCCGGATTGGCGGAAACTGCGCGTGAGCGTCACTTTGCGCGGAAACGGCTCAGGCGACCGGGTCGGGCGTCTTGATCGACATGCGATGGTGCGGAATGCCGGCTTCGATGAACTCATCGCCGTCGGTCTGCCAGCCGAGGGCCTTGTAGAACCCCATCGCGGTGTTCTGGGCGTGGCAGTAGACCTCGGTGAGTCCCAACTCGCCGAACGCCCGGCTCTCGATGGTGACCATGAGCCGACGCCCGATGCCCTCGCCCTGGCGCTGCGGATCGACCGCGACCTGGGTGACCTTCCCGAACCCCTCGTGGGGGTGGTGCGGGATGAGCAGCGCGGTCCCGAGAACGCGCTCGATGGGTTCGCCCGCGTGCGAGTCAATCGTGAGGGCGACGAAATGCTCGGCGTCGTCCTCGTAGGGGTACTCCTCGCGGAAGGACGCGAAATCGAACCCGGCGCCGCGGAGCAGGACCTGCTCGCGCAGCGCCGCCTCCTGCTCATAGAGCGCGTCGGCGGGCGTGATGCGGCGGATCTCGATCATCGGTTGGGCAGTCTATCGGACAACGGGGGGGAAGGGATCGGGGAATGGGGAATGGGGAATGGGGAATGGGGAATGGGGTACCGTACATCGATGCGCGACGGGATCGACGAGTACACGCTGCTGTGCGAGGGTTGCGGGTATGTGATCGAGGGGCTGCCGCGGGATGGGGCGTGCCCCGAGTGCGGGAAGCCGGTGGCGGAGAGCCTGCCGGAGCGGCGGGATCGGGTGCCGGGGATGTGGGAGTGCCTTCGACATCCGGTGCGGTGCTTTGAGACGCTCCGCATCTCCCACGACAAGGCGGGGACCCGGCTCCGAAGGTGCGGCCTGGCGGGACTCGCGGGGTGTGCATCGCTCGCCCTGTCCGTGATGGTCTCGGATCTTGTCGCCGGCGCGTCGTTGATCCTGCTCGGGCCCGCGATCGTGCTGCTCTGCGTCGTCGGGTTCGAGTTCCTGAGCCTGATCGAGTCACGCGGCCTCCGGATCATCGGGCGGACCCGCGGATTCCGGATCACGCCGGCGATCAGCCAGTCGGTCACGACCGCAGCGAGTTCCTGGTGGATCGTCGCCGGCATCGGGCTGGGGCTTGGCGCAGCAGTCGTTTCATCCGGGCTCGCCGTCGCGCGTCCCGGTCCGCCGTTCTGGACACCCGCCCGAGCCATCCTGCTCGCCGGAAGCGTCCTCGTCTTCTGCTTCGGATTCCTGATGTTCGAAACGATGGCCTATCTCGGCCTCCGCCGATGCAGGTTCGCGAATCGTTTGCGGCCCGCCCCCTTGATTGACGGCGAAGGGGCGCGAGTGGAACAGATCGAGAAGAACGCGGAGGCCCGGCGCTGACGCTTCGGGCTCTTTTTTTCGAAGATGCGGAAGGGTTCGGTCACGCGTACGAAGGAGCCCCGAGCGTGAGCGAGGGGTCGGATGTGCAACAAACGCCGGCACTCCCGACCGACTACAGCCCGAGTTTCTCCGCGAGGAACGCCGGCACCTCTTCCATTGGGATCCGGCTCTGTTCCTGCGTGTCGCGGTCGCGCACCGTCACCGTGCCGTCATTAAGCGTGTCGCCGTCGATGGTGAAGCAGAAGGGGCAGCCCGCCTCGTCCATGCGGGCGTACCGCTTGCCGATGGACTGCTTTTCGTCGAACTCGATCGCGCCGAGGTGGCCGAACTTTTTGACGAGCGTCCGCCGCAGTTCGTCGGCCTTCTCGGGCATGCCATCCTTCTTGACGAGCGGGAACACCGCGGCCTTGATCGGGCTGATCCTCGGGTGGAACTTCATGAACACGCCCGAGGCCCGGTCGGGGTCGGGGGTGTACGCCTCGCAGATGAGCGCGAGCACACCCCGGTCGAGGCCCGCGGACGGCTCGATGACATGGGGGAGGTACCACTCGCCCTTGGGCTGGCCGTTCTTGGCGATCTCACCCCGGCTCGGGTCGAAGTACTCCATCTTCTTTTTGGAGTGCTGCTGGTGCTGCTTGAGGTCGAAGTCGGTCCGGTGGGCGATGCCCTCGAGTTCGCCGTAGCCCGGCGCGGTGAAGGGGAAGCGGTACTCGACATCGGCAGTGCCGGCGCCTTCCTTGGCGTAGTGGGCGAGTTCGTCGGTGTCGTGCTCGCGCATGATCAGGTTGTCCCCCGCGAGGCCCAGTTCCTGCCACCACTGCATCCGCCAGTCGCGCCAGAAGGCGTACCACGCCCGCGCGTCGTCGGGATGGCAGAAGAACTCGATCTCCATCTGCTCGAACTCGCGCGAGCGGAACGTGAAGTTGCGGGGCGTGACCTCGTTGCGGAAGGCCTTGCCCGTCTGGGCGATGCCGAACGGGACCGAGACGCGGGTGGTGTCGACGACATTCTTGAAGTTGATGAAGATGCCCTGGGCGGTCTCGGGGCGGAGGTAGGCCTTGTTGTCCTCGTTGCGGATGGGGCCCGGGATGGTGTCGAACATCAGGTTGAAGGCGCGGGGCTCGGTGAGGGTGCCGACTTCCTTTGCGTCGGGGCCAACGGTGATCTTGAGCTCATCGACCGACAAATCGGTCAGCGGGCAGGTGTCGATCTCGTCGTCGGTCAGCGTGCGCTTCTTGTATTTGTCGAGCTTCTTGCGCGCGGCGGCGTACGACGCGTCGTCGTTCTCGATGTACGCGTAGATCTGGCCTTCCTTGTCGCCCTTCTCGCCGATGCACATTAGGTGGTCGGCGCGGTAGCGCGACTTGGTCTCACGGCAATCCACCATCGGATCGTTGAACCCCGCGACATGCCCCGACGCCTCCCAGACCTTCGGGTTCTGGATGATGCACGAGTCCACCGGCACGATGCGGACGGGCTTGCCGTCGGGCCCGTTCTGCCCGTTGCAGCCCAGCATGACGACATCGTTCCACCATGCGTCGCGGAGGTTCTTTTTGAGTTGGGCGCCGAGCGGGCCGTAATCCCAGAAGCCCTGGATGCCGCCGTAGATCTCGGAGGCCTGGAAGATGAACCCCCGGCGTTTGCAGAGGGCCATGATGTCGTCCATGGACTTGGTCTGGACGGTATCGGTGCTGGGGGCGGCGGGGTCGGTCATCGGTCGGAACTCCGGTCTTGGTTCGCTCGGGGCGGCAAGTGTAGGAGGAGGGGACCCGGGAATCGGGCACGGGCGCGGGGTTCGGGGGAGGCCGACCGGGCCCGGACGGGCCTCGGTGGGATCCCCCCAAAGCCTTGTTTCCGTCCCCCACCCATGCCTCGTTCCCGTACCATTCAGGAATGACCACGACCCAACCCGATCTGGCCGCCGCCCGGCACCCGGCGCTCGCCCGCTGCGTCCTCGAGAAGGCCGTGACGCGGGGGGATTTCACCCTCGCGAGCGGGGCGAAGAGCGATTACTACTGCGACATCCGCCTCGTCAGCTTCTCGGGGGAGGGCGCGGCGCTGATCGCCGACGCGCTGCTGGACGAGACGGCGAATCTCGAGTTTGACGCCTTGGGCGGGATGGACATGGGCGCGACGCCCATCGCGGCGTGCTACGGGATGCGGGCCGAGCAGAAGGGCCGCCCCACCACCGTCTTCGTGGTCCGCAAGGCCCCCAAATCGCACGGCACCCAGAAGCTGATCGAGGGCCCCCTGCCCGAGACGCCGCAGCGGGTGGTGATCGTCGACGATGTGGTCACCTCGGGGGGATCGCTCATCAAGGCGATCCGGGTCGCCCAGGAGGCGGGGCACACCGTGGTCAAGGCGTTCGCGGTGCTGGATCGGGAATCGGGCGGGCGGGCCGCGATCTTGGGCGCGTTGGGATCCGACGGGGCGGACCTGTACCAGCCGCTGGTGACGGTCTCGGAGCTTGGGCTGGGGTGAGATGGGCTCGAAAGGGGGTCGTCATGCAGCACGGTGCTCAGAAGAAGCGGCCGGGCGAGGACATGCCCGCGCTCTGGATCATCGGCACGGGGGGGCACGCCCGGGTCCTGCTGGATCTCGCGCGCGACTGCGGGCACCCGGTGCAGGGCTTCATCGACCCCGCGCCGAACGGGGCGTCGGCGCGCGCGTCGGCAAGCGAGCCCGTCGCGCCGTTCGGGACGGACCTCGCGGTGCTCGACGGGCTCGGGGCGCTCCGCGAATTGCACGCGCCCAAGGTCGTGATCGCGATCGGGGGCAACGCGCTCCGCCGCGAGACCACCGCGGAGGCAACGGCGCTGGGCGCGAAGGCTGTCACGCTGATCCATCCGTCGGCTCGGGTGGAGCCCTCCGCAACGATCGGCGCGGGGGCCCAGGTCTGCGTCGGCGCGATCGTCAACGCGGCCGCGACAATCGCCCGCGGCGCCCTGATCAACAGCGGCGCGATCATCGAGCACGAATGCGAGATCGGCGAGTTCGCCCACATCTGCCCCGGCGTCGCGATGGGCGGGCGGGTGCGCGTCGGCGCGGGCGCGATGATCGGGATCGGCTC
>DLBY01000094.1:16223-20266 GCA_002480345.1 Phycisphaerales bacterium UBA7812
ATGATCGGGATCGGCTCGAGCGTTATCCAGGGCGTGACGATCGGCGCGGGCGCGACCGTCGGCGCGGGCGCGGTCGTGCTGGGAGATGTCGAAGCGGGCGAGACGGTGGTCGGCGTGCCCGCCCGCGTCGTCGGCCAGTGAATCGGGCGACTCACCGAGCCCGCTCGAAATCCGCCGGGCCCTGCTGGGCGAACCGAGTGCCATGACCGCGACGCCGCCGATGCCGCCCCGCCCGATCGGTCCCCGTGTGCCCCAGGGCGCCCCGAAGACATTCATCGAGCACACCCACGAATTCAGCTTCGTGCACGCCGCGCCGCGCGAGCGGGTCTGGGCGTGGCTCAACAACCCGGGGACCTTCACCCGCCAGGTCTGGCCGTACCGCGTCGAATTCGTCGAGGGCGCCGAGGGCCAAGACGGGTTCGAGGAAGGGGCGCTCAATGTCCACCACGGCCCGCTGCTGTGCGTCGCGGGGATGATGACCGCCGTGGACGCGGGCGAGGACGGCAAAGGCCGCTACCGCGAGCTCCGCTACTGCTACGGCTCGCATGTCCTCAGCCTGCGGGCGATCCGGCCCACCGCGCTGGAGTTCTGGGTCGAGGATGCCGCGATACCCGGGGGCGAAGCGGGGACCCGCGTCCGAGGGCGGCTCACGAGCCTCGTGCATCCGGGGGCACGCGGGCCGTGGTCGCTGATCCAGAGGACCTTCTGGCCCAGCTTCCGGTTCTGGCTCCGGCGCGAGGTGAAGGCGGACGGTGCGCGTTGAGACTCAGAGGCCGGTGAGCGACCTCGCCCCGAAGTCGATCTTCATCGCCTTCTTCGCTTCGTAGAGCGTCTCCTCCGCGACGGCGTTCGCACGCTTCGTCCCCGCCTTGATGATCTCGACGATCTTCTCTTCGCCCGCGGGCGTGTCGAACCGCTCACGGGCCTCCCGCTTGGGCGCGATGATCGCCTCGATCGCCTCCGCGACCTCGACCTTGATGTGCCCGTCCCCGATGTTGTCGCCCTCGGCGTACTTCTTCTCGAGTTCCGCGATCCGGCCCTCATCCGGGATGAACGCGCGCACATAGTCGAACAGCAGGTTGGATGTGTCGCCCGGCTCGTCCATCGTCTGCCGGCCCGTCGTGATCTTGCCGACCTTCTTCTTGATCTGCTTGAAAGTGTCAGACAGGTAGATCGCGTTGTTCAGGCTCTTGGACATCTTCTTGCCGTCCACGCCCGGGAGACGTCCGACGCGCCCGATCGCGGCCTTCGGGATCGGGAAGAGCCCGCCCTCTTTCACATAGTCCTCGTCGTCGGTGTGCGGGTCGACGCCGCAGTAGAGCTGGTTGAACCGGCGGGCCACCTCGCGGCAGGGCTCGATGTGCGCGACCTGATCCTCTCCCACGGGGACGAGCTCGGGGCGGAAGATCAGGATGTCGGCGCACTGCCCGACGGCGTACATCGGGAAGCCGAACGAGTAGCCATCGCCCAGGCCCTTGTCCTCGATCTCGGTCTTGAGCGTCGGGTTCCGCATCACGCGGTTGAAGGGGAGGAGCATCGCGAGGTACCAGGTGAGCTCCGCGATGCCCGGGACCTCGGTCTGCAGGACGATGGTGCTCCTGTCGGGGTCGATCCCGCAGGCGAGCCAGTCCTTGACGATCTCGATCGTGCTCGCGCGGATCTCGTCGGGCTTATCGGCCCGTGTCGTGAACGCGTGCATGTTCGCGATCAGGAAGTAGCAGTCGTACTTCTCCTGCAGGGCGATCCGGTTCTCGATCGACCCCACCCAGTGCCCCAGGTGGAGCCTGCCGGTCGGGGTGTCGCCTGTCAGGATGCGGGCTTTCGACGAATCTGCCATGGTCTGGGCCTCTGGGCCGAGGGTGACGGGTCGCGTTCGGGCGGCACTTTAGCGCCCCGGCGCCGCGATCCGTGCGGTCAGCACGCTTTGAGATCCTCCCCCGTTTCTTTATACTGCCCCGGGGCTCGGGTGCGGACCGCGCCGGGTGTGGTCGGTCCGCGGAAGCTGTCACAGGAGGGACAGAGCCGGGGCCGGTGCTTCGCGCGCGGCGAACTGTCCGCGTCGCTGTTGGGGGATCTCGTCATGCCGCTGCTGTCTGCCCGCTCCGCGTTCGCGCTCGCGATTGCCTCGGGTTTCCCCGCCGCCGCGGGGGATCTCGCCTTCACCGAGCGTGCCCAGGCCGTCGGTCTGCTCGGGGGGAACAACGCGACGAACACCTTCGGCCTCCAGTTCATGGCCGGGGGCGCCGGCGTGGGCGATTTCGACCGAGACGGGGACCAGGACATTTTCTTCGTGGGCGGGTCCGCGGGTGTCGATCAGCTCTACATCAACGCGGGCGACGGCACCTTCTCCGACCAGGCCGCGGCGTGGGGGGTCGCGACCGCGGGGCAGCGCCACACGGGCGTCTGCGTGGGCGATTACAACAACGACGGCTGGCTCGATGTCATGGTGACCTGCGTCGTCGAGGGCGACTCGCCCGTCCCCGCGGAGAACCGCCTCTACCGAAACAACGGGGACAACACCTTCACCGATGTCGCGGCCCAGGCGGGCGTCCGCTTCACGCCCAGGGGCCGGAACGACTCGTTCTCCAGCGCCTTCGGGGATTACGACAAGGACGGGGACCTCGACCTGTTGATCGCGGGCTGGTTCGGCGGCAACCACCTCTACACCAACAACGGCGACGGGACCTTCACCGCGGAGCCCGACAGCGTCTTCGGCGGCGAGGTCATGGATCTCATCCGCGGCTATGCCGTCCGGTTCACCGACATCAACAACGACACCTGGCCCGACATCCTTCTCGCGGCGGATTTCTTCACGAGCAAACTGTTCATCAACAACGCGGACGGGACCTTCACCAACGCAACACAGGCCTGGGGCGCGGGCCTGGACAGCAACGGCATGGGGCACTGCCAGGGCGATTTCAACAACGACGGGCTGATCGACTGGTATGTCACCAGCCGGATCGCGCCGGGGGGGACCGTCGGCTCCGGGAACATGCTCTACATGAACAACGGGAACGAGACCTTCACCGAGCGCTCGGTCCCCGCGGGCGTCAACTTCGGGCACTGGGGCTGGGGCGCCGACGCCGTCGACTTCGACCACGACGGATGGCTCGACATCGTCGCGACCAACGGGTGGAACGGCTCGTTCTTCTCCGTCGATCCCACCCACCTGTGGCGCAACCTGGGCACCGGTGCGGGCGACTTCACCGAGATCACCTCCGCCGCGGGCATCACCCACACCGGGCAGGGCCGGGGCCTGCTCACATTCGACGCCGACAACGACGGCGACCGCGACCTCCTCATCGCGAACAACGACCAGCCCCTGACCTATTACGAGAACCAACTCTCCGGCGCCGACATCAACGCCCTCACGCTCTTCTTCGACACCGAGGGCGACCCCGCGCTGCCCCCGGACGGGTTTGGGGTCCGCGTCGAGATCGACGCGAACGGCACGACCCAACTCCGCGAGATGGACGGCGGGTCGAACTATCTCGCCCAGTCCGAACTCTCCGTCCACGCGGGTCTCGGCGCCGCGAGCGCCGCCGACGAGGTGCGCGTGACCTGGCCCGACGGGCGCGTCACGGTTCTCGAGAACCTCTCGGCGGGGCGGCACACCGTCACCCCCCCCACCGCCTCGGGGTGCAACCCCGCGGACCTCACAGGCGACGGCGTCCTCGACCTCGCGGACATCCAGACCTTCATCGGCGCGTTCGTCGCGCTCGACGACGCGGCCGACCTCGCCGAACCCCTCGGGGTGTGGGACCTCGCGGATGTCCAGGCCTTCCTCGGCGCGTTCGTCGCGGGCTGCCCCTGAGCCGCGGGCGCTCCCCGGAGACTGAAGCCCCCCGCGAGCGGCCCTAGGCTGCCCCGTGCTCGCGTGCGCCGTCATCTCGCTGGTCTTCGCGCTCTTCGTCGTCGTGACCGTCTTTGCGCGCCAGAAATCGCTCGCCCGCCTCGCCGCTGCCGGAAAACTCGACGGCATGGACGAGGGGCACCTGCTCGATGAGTTCGGCGTCCCGACCCGGCGCGAGCCGATCGAAGAC
>DLBY01000094.1:20567-42819 GCA_002480345.1 Phycisphaerales bacterium UBA7812
CCCGGCGCGAGCCGATCGAAGACCCCGCGACCGGCGCCCCGCGCGAGGCGCTCGAGTTCGAAATCCCGGGCGAGCAGCCCGTCCGCGTCTTTGTCGATCCCGCGACACGGACCGTCGTCGGATCCGCGACGGGCCCGCTCCGAGATACAGACACGGGGGACCGCTGACCGCCCCCCGGGCATCGCCCCGCCCGCTTCCCGCGAACAATCCCGCGTGCCACGCTCGACCGACCTCATCACCCCCACCGACCGCGGCCTGTGGTGCGCCGCGGGCAACTTCCACATCGACCCCTGGCGCCCCGTCGAGCGGGCGGTCGTCACGCATGCCCACGCCGACCACGCCTGTCCGGGCTGCGAGCACTACCTCGCCAGCCCCGCGACCTGTGACCTGCTCCGCGTCCGCATCGGGCCCGACATCGACGCGACCCCGCTCCCGTTCGGCAAGGCGATCACACAGGGCGACACGCGGGTGAGCCTGCACCCCGCCGGGCACATCCTCGGCTCGGCCCAGGTCCGCGTGGAGGACACACGCCCCGGGGCGCACAACGACGGCACCTGGTGCGTCTCGGGCGATTACAAAGTGGACCCACCCCAGCAACAGGACCCCACCGCCGAGCGATTCGAGCCCGTCCGCTGCGACGCGTTCATCAGCGAGACGACCTTCGCGCTGCCGATCTACCGCTGGCCCGACCGCGCCCGCGTCGCGCGCGAGATCAACGCCTGGTGGCGGGCGAACGCCGAGGCCGGGCGCACCAGTGTGCTGCTCGCCTACTCGCTCGGCAAAGCCCAACGCGTGCTCCGGCTGCTCGACCCCGCGATCGGCCCCATCGGCGTGCACGCGTCGATCCCCAAGCTCTCCGCGGTCTACGAGCGTCACGGCGTCGTGCTGCCCGAGGCGGTCACCGCCAACGCCGAGTCGGCCCCGGACCTGAAGAACGGGGGCGTGATCGTCGCCCCGCCCTCGGCGTCATCGGGCCCGTGGGTCCGCCGTTTCGCCGGGCCCGAGGGGCTCCGCATCGCGATGGTCAGCGGGTGGATGCGGGTGCGAGGCCGCCGCCGCTGGCAGTCGCTCGACCACGGCTTCGTCCTCTCCGACCACGCCGACTGGCAGGGCCTGCTCGACTCGATCGAGGCGACCGGCGCGGCCCGGGTCGGGCTCACCCACGGGTCGGCGTCGATCATGGCCCGCTACCTCGCCGAGCACGCCTCCCTCGATGCGTTCGTTGTCCCGACGCGGTACACGGGCGAGGGCGACGGCGAGAACAAGGCCGACGGTGACGAGGACGAAGCGCCGACCGGGGCAGCGGGCGAGGCGGGCGGCGACGCGGTGAACGACCAAGCCGCGAGCGAGGCCGGTGCCGATGCGTAGCTTCACCCGCCTCTACCTCGACCTCGACGCCACCCAGTCGACCACCGAGAAGGTGGACCTGCTCCGGGCGTATTTCCGCGACGGGCGCACGCCCGACCGCGACAAGGCCTGGGCCCTCGCCCTGCTCACCGGCAACCGTCCCAAGCGAGCCGCCAGCACCGCGGCTCTCAAGGCCCTCGCCCGCGACGCGACCGGCACGCCCAAGTGGCTCTTCGACGCCTGCTACGAGAGCGTCGGCGACCTGTCCGAAACGATCGCGCTGCTCCTGCCCGACCCCGACACCGAAACCGACACCGCCGGCTCGGACCGGGCGGAAGCCGCGGCGCACTCGGCCGACTCGCCGGGCACAGAGCCATTGCACGAAACGATCGAGCGACGCGTGCTCCCGCTCATCGGCGCCGACGACGACGCGAAGAAGTCGATCATCCGCGAGGCGTGGGCCCGCATGGACGCCGACGACCGGTTCGTCTACCACAAGCTGATCCGCGGAGGTTTCCGGGTCGGCGTGCAGAAGAAGCTCGTCAGCCGCGCCCTCGCCGGCGTCGCGGGCGTGGACGACAAGGTGATGGCCCAGCGGCTCGTCGCCTCGACCGAGCCGACGCCCGAGGCCTACCGGGCGACGCTGTCGGGCGAGGTCTCCGCCGAGCGAGCCCTCGCGCCCCTCCCGTTCTACCTCGCAACGCCGCTCGAGAAAGACGCTTCCTCGCTCGGCGAGGCGCTGGGCGACCCCGAGGCGTGGCAGATAGAGTGGAAGTACGACGGCATCCGCGCCCAGCTCGTCCGCCGGGGGGGCGAGATCGCGATCTGGTCGCGGGGCGAGGAACTCGTCACCCACCAGTTCCCCGAACTCGTCGCCGCCGCGAGGGGCCTGCCCCGGGACTGCGTGCTCGACGGCGAGATCCTGATCTGGACCGGAGGGGGGCCGGGGCGCACGCCGGGCGACGCCGGCATGCCCGCGCCGTTCGCCGACCTCCAGACGCGCCTGAACCGCAAGGCCGCGCCCTCACCCCAGCTCGGCCTGTTCCAAACCAGCCGCCTCGTGATGCTCGCCTTCGACCTGCTCGAACTCGACGGGGCGGACCTGCGCGACCGCCCCCAGCACGAGCGGCGCGGCCTCCTCGAAGACTGCCTGACCGACAACGCCGCGCACGACGCGACCGACACCATCCGCGTCTCGCCCCTCGTCGAGGCGGAGACCTGGGCGGACCTCGCGCGCCTGCGCGCCCAGAGCCGCGCCCGAGGCGTCGAGGGCCTGATGCTCAAGCACCGCTCGGGGCCCTACCGCGTGGGTCGCACGCGGTCGGACACGGGCTGGTTCAAATGGAAGGTCGACCCTTTCACGGTCGACTGCGTGATGGTCAGCGCCCAGCCGGGCTCGGGACGGCGCGCGAGCCTTTATACCGACTACACCTTCGCCCTCCGCGCGACCGACACCCCCGATGCCGAGCTCGTCACCTTCGCCAAGGCCTACTCCGGACTGACGCAGGACGAGATCGAGACGCTCGACCGCTGGATCCGCGGCAACACGACGCAGAAGAACGGGCCGTTCCGAGCGGTCAAGCCCGAGCAGGTCTTCGAGCTCGCCTTCGAGGGCGTGCAGCGGTCGCCCAGGCACAAGTCGGGCCTAGCGGTCCGCTTCCCGCGGATCAGCCGCTGGCGGACCGACAAGCCCGCGAGCGAGATCGACACGCTCGACACCCTCCGCGCCATGGTCCGCCCCGGCGACGACGACGAAGGCGGGGGCGACGCGTGACCGACGCACCCCCGGATCGCAAACCGCCGGATCGCGAGCCGTCCATTCACCCGCTCATCGAGGGCTGGTTCGCCTCGCACGGGTGGACGCCCTTCCCCTTCCAGCGCGAGGCGTGGGCGGCGCACAACCGCGGCTGCTCGGGCCTGATCCACGCGCCCACGGGCAACGGCAAGACCCTCGCCGCGCTCTTCGGACCGCTCAATGCGTGGCTGCACTCGGGCGAGGGCGTCCGCCTGCTCGCCGCGGACGACCCGAAGCCCCCGCCGCTCCGCCTGCTGTGGGTGACGCCCATGCGCGCGCTCGCGAACGACACGCTCGATTCGCTGCTGCTGCCGATCCGCGAGATGGGTGTGCCGTGGTCCGCCGAGAAGCGCACGGGCGACACCGGCTCGTCCGCCAAGGCCCGCCAGCGTCGTTGCATGCCCTCGCTGCTGGTGACCACGCCCGAGAGCCTGACCATCCTGCTGTCCTACCACGAGGGGCCCG
Source organism: Phycisphaerales bacterium UBA7812 (assembly GCA_002480345.1). Lineage (GTDB taxonomy): Bacteria > Planctomycetota > Phycisphaerae > Phycisphaerales > UBA1924 > UBA1926. The sequence goes on from DLBY01000094.1 coordinate 24,175, forward strand.
ACCTCTTCAGGAACCTGCGGGGCGTGGTCGTCGACGAGTGGCACGAACTGCTGGGCTCCAAGCGCGGCGTGCAGACCGAGCTCGCCCTCGCCCGCCTCCGCGCGATCAACCCGGGCCTCCGATCGTGGGGTCTCTCGGCGACGCTGGGCAACATCGACGAGGCCGCCCGGGCGCTCGTGGGCGTGCGCGCGTCCGAGCCCGTGCTGGTCCGGGGCATCGCGCCCAAGACGATCGAGGTCGAGACGCTCATCCCCGACACCATCGAGCGCTACCCGTGGGCCGGGCACCTGGGCACCAAGCTGCTCGGACAGGTCATCGAACGCGTCGAGCGGGCGGGCGTCTCCCTGCTGTTCACCAACACACGATCGCAGGCGGAGATCTGGTTCCGCGAGATCCTCCGCACCCGCCCGGACCTGATCGGGCGTGTCGCCCTCCACCACGGCTCGCTCGACCGCGACATCCGCGAGCGGGTCGAGGCGCTGCTGCGTGCGCACGACAGCAGCCTCAAGTGCGTCGTCTGCACCTCCAGCCTCGACCTCGGCGTGGACTTCTCGCCCGTCGACCAGGTCATCCAGGTCGGCAGCCCCAAGGGCGTCGCGCGGCTCATCCAGCGGGCCGGGCGGTCGGGCCACCAGCCCGGCGCCGTCAGCCGGGTCGTGGGCGTGCCAACGAACGCGCTGGAACTGATCGAGTTTGCCAGCGCCCGCGACGCGATCGCGACGGGTCATATCGAAAGCCGCGCGCCCGTCCCCAAGCCACTCGATGTGCTCACCCAGCACCTGGTCACCGCGGCGATGGGCGGGGGCTTCACCGAGGCGGAGCTCAAGGACGAGGTGCTGTCGTGCTACGCCTACCGCGGCCTGACCGATCGGGAATGGTCCTGGGCGATGGCATTCGACCACAAGGGGGGCGAGACGCTGGGGGCCTACCCCGAGTTCGCCCGCATCGCCCCCGACGGGCAGACGCCCGATCGCTGGCGCGTCGCCGACAAGAAGATCGCGACGCGCCACCGCATGGCGATCGGCACGATCACGAGCGATCAGTCCGTCGCGGTGAAGTACGCCAACGGGCGCACGCTCGGCACGATCGAGGAGTCCTTCGTCAGCAAGCTCCGCAACGGGGACCGGTTCGTGTTCGCGGGCAAGCCGCTCGAACTCGTGCGGCTGCGGCAGATGACCGCGACGGTGAAGCCCGCGAGATCAAGCAGGGGCGCGATCCCGCGTTGGGGCGGGGGCAAGATGCCGCTGAGCACGCAGCTCGCGGACGCGGTGCGCGCGCGCGTCGCCGGCGCGGGCCGGGGCGTCTTCGAGGGCCCCGAGATGGACGCCGTGCGACCGCTTCTCGAGTTGCAGCACGCCGTGTCCGTGCTCCCCGCGTCCGACGAGGTGCTGATCGAGACGATCACGCTGCGGGACGGGTTCCACGCGTTCGTCTTCCCGTTCGGGGGACGCCTCGCGCACGAGGGCCTCGGCGCGGTGCTCAGCCTGCGGCTCAGCCGGATCCAGCCCATGTCGATCACCGCGGTCGGCAACGACTACGGGATCGAGTTGCTGACGGAGGAACCGATCGCGCTCGACGAGCCCGCGTGGCGGGCGCTGCTCTCCCCGGAGCGTCTCGTCGAGGATCTGATCGAGTCGGTGAACGAGAGCGAGCTGGCACGCCGGCAGTTCCGCGAGATCGCGCGGATCGCGGGCCTGACGAGCACGGGATACCCGGGCGAGCGTGTCTCCGCGAGGCACACCCAGGCGTCGAGCGACATGTTCTTCGATGTGTTCAGCGAGTTCGACCCGAGCAATCTCCTGCTCGCCCAGGCCCGCACCGAGGTGATGGAGGGCCAACTCGAGGTCCAACGCCTGCGGCGCGTGCTCGAGGCCTGCGCCGAGCGGAGGTTCGTGTTCCGGACGCCCGAGACTGTGACCCCGCTCGCGTTCGGGTTGTACGCCGAGACAATCCGCGCCACGACCGTCAGCAGCGAGACCTGGGAGGACCGGATCCGTCGGCTTTCCGTCGAGTTCGAGAACGCCGCGGGATCGGCCTGAGTCCCGGCCTCAGCGTGATCAGTCCGCGGCGTCCTTGAGGAACGCGAGATAGTCCGCCGGGCTCGCGGCGCCGGTCCGCGACGCGATGATCTCGCCGTCGCGGAGGAGCACCGTGGTCGGCAGCGCGCGCACCTTCAAGGCCGCCGCGTCGTCGGGGCTCTCGTCGCTGTTGATATAGACCGGGACGGTGTTCGCGTCGATCCACGCGGCGACCTCCGGATCCGCGAGCGCCCCCCGTTTGAGCTGCTGGCAGGGCGGGCACCAGTCCGCGGTCACGACCGCGAGCACGGGCTTCCCGGCCGCGTTCGCCTTCTCCATGCCCTGCGCGAGCGAGGATCCCGTCGCGAACACCTCGGGTGTCGGCGCCACGCCGCCGCGGAGCATGTTCATCCCCGCGAAACCAACGAGCACAGCGAGCGCGAGCGGGACGGCGTACTTCATGGATCGCTTCCTCCAGCGGAACGCGGGACTCGGGTAGAGCCGCGAAGGTCTTTGTGAGCCGCCGCGGCGCGTGCACTTTCCGCGACCCGGCCCACGAACGGCATCCGGAGAGGGGCGAACCCGCGCCCGACACCGGATATTCCTTGGTCGGCCGAACAGGCGCTCGGCATCACCGCTTTGGACGGGATGCGCGGATCAGACCACCGGCACCGTGGTCGCGAGCGAGGAACGCCCCACGAGGGTCGACACCAGGTCCTGGCGCCCGACGATCCCGAGGGGCTTGCCGCCGCTCTGCACGATCGCGATCCCCGCGGGGCTCGCGGCGAGGCGCCCGATCGCGGTGCGGACGGGTTCGTGCGCATCTACGAAGATCGGTTCGACCATCTCGGGGCCGTCGGGTTCGCCGAGCTCCCCGCGGGCCGCGATGAGATCGACCGCGTGAACGACGGCGCGGACGCGCCCGAGACGATCGGTGAAGGGGAGCCATGTTCGGGTGGTGCGGAGCGCGAAGGCGGTCGCCTCGCTGTTGGACCAGCCCGCCTTGATCCGATCGACCCGGCGCCAGGGGATCATCACATCGGACACCGTCGTGCGCTGGAACGCGAGCGCCCGCTCCGCGAGCGCGCCCTGCACCCCGCTGAGCGATCCGGCGTGCGCCGATTCCGCGAGCAACCCCAGGAGGCGTCGTCGCCCCGACGAGTCGATCGTGCCCGACGCCTCCCCCACGGCGCGGAGCGCGAGCTTCGAGACCAGCAGCACCGCGGGGAGAACCAGCGTGACCGTCGCGCCGAGCCGGACCGCCTTGACGATCGGGGACAGCGCGTAGGGCCAGCGATCCGCGTTGAGTCGGAAGACCTCCTTGGGCAGGCTCTCGCCCACGATGAGGAAGAGCGGGGTGAGCACGAGCATCTGGAGCAGGACGGTGAGACCCGGGGAGAGTCCCGCGCCCTCGAGCACCATCGTCAGGCCCAGCGTTCCCAGGTAGTTGCAGAGGTTGTTGCCCAGCAGGATCGTCGCGAGCAGGCGGTCGGGGTGCGCGAGTTCGTCGCGGACCCGGCGCGCGCCGGCGTCCCCCTCGCGGTGCAGGCGGACATCCAGCCGCACGCGGCTCAGGCAGTAGAACCCCGTCTCGGTCCCGCTCCAGATCGCGGAGCCCGCGAGGCCCGCGATCGTCAGCCCGATCCATGCCGTGGTCTCGGCGGGGGTCACGACGCCCCCCCTTCGCCCTGTTCGTCGGCGAGCGTGACAAGCAACTCGTCGATCCGTCGTCCCTCGACCCCGGAGACGCGCAGGCGCGCGCGCCCGACCTCGACTTCGTCCCCCACCTCCGCGAGGCGCCCCAGGCGGTCGAGCACGACCCCGCCGATCGTCGCGGACCGCGGCAGGGACTCGGCGATCTCGGACTCGTCGATGCCGAACGACTGGGCCCAGTCGCGGGCGCTCAGGCTGGCGCGCACGCTCCAGGTTGCGACACCGACGAGGTGGATCGCGTGCTTCTCGTCGGTGTGCTCCTCGCCCATGCCCGCGAGGAGCTCGTCGACGATATCGGCGGCGCGGATGAGCCCGACGATGCTCCCGCGCTCGTCGACGCAGAGCGCACGGGCGGCGCCCCGCGTGCGCATGCGGTCGAGCACCAGATCCAGGCGCGCCTGCTCGGGGACGACGAGCGGGCGGACGCAGTGTGGCCGCATCTCCCGTTCGCTCGTCGCGAGGAAGCGTTTGACATGGAGGAACCCGAGCGGCTCGCCGTCGAGGCCCTGCTGGCAGACGAGCAGAACGGTCTCCCGGGTGCGCGCGGCGAGGGCGGTCACCGCGTCGCGGTCCGCGTCCGCCTCGATCCAGACGATCCGGTCGCGCGGGAGCATCGCCTCGCGGACGCGGATCTCCCCGAGCTCGATGACCTCCTCGAGCAGGCGGTGCTCGGACTCGTCGATGAGCCCCGCCTCGCGCCCGCTCTCGACGAGGCGGCGGAGTTCCTCGGACGCGATCGCCTCGGCCCGAGCCTCGGCGGGGCGCACGACGCGCACCAGCGGGCTGAGCACGAAGCGGTCGATCCCCCCAACCAGCGGGGCGGCGATCGTCGCGAGGGCGAGGATCGGGCGCGCGAAGACGATGCAGTACCGCCGGCGACCGGCGCCCGCGAGGACCTTCGCGAGGATCTCCCCGAACAGGACGATCGCCAGGACGGTCCCGATCGCGACCGCGGCGCCCGCGACGGGCCCCTCGGCGCGAGTCGTCAGGATCGAGCTGACGACGAAGTAGCCCAGGTTGACGACCATGTTGACGATGAGGATGAGCAGCAGCAGCCGCCGCGGCTGGGCGAGCAGCGCATCGACGGCGCCCGCGACGGCGGGCGCCTCTCGGCGCAGGTCCGCCCGCTCGCGGTGGGTGAGGCGGAAGAGGGCGGTTTCCGAACCAGACGCGATCGCGCTGCAGATGAGCAGAACAGGCAGGACGAGGATGAGCGCGGCGGTGTCGGTCATCGTGCGCGCGGGAGCGTACCCGAAGCGGTCAGCTTGTGAAGTCGGCGCGAGCGGGGTCGTAATCGGGATCGAGCTGCTCGATCAGTCGTTCGATGTAGCGCCAGGCGTTGAGGGTTCGCCGCGCCTCGGTGAGAGCCTGCGTGGGGTCCGCGTCCGAGTGTGCGCGCTCAAAAAGCGACGCGATCGCGGCGGTGTAGGCGGCGCGCTGCTCGTCCGCCCAGGCCTGCCACTTGGTCCGTTCCTCGTCGCCGCCCGAGCCGATCGCGGCTTCGACCTGCGTGCGCACATCCATGATCTCGAAGAGGAACCCATCGGGAAGGTCCTTGTTGTCGGACGCGGAAGGGCCCCCGAGATGGGCGAGCACGAGGTTGGCGCGGCGCTCGTCGCTGAGCAGCGCGCGCCGGGCGTCGTTGAGCGCCGCGGCGTCGGGGCCCGTCCCGGGTTCGGTATTCCCGGCGTGGTCGGGGTGGGCGCCCGCGATGCGCGCGAGGTAGGCGGACTCGATCTGCTGACGCGAGAGGTCGAAGCGGGGTTCGAGCCCGAGCGCCCGGAAGGGGTCGGTCGGTTCGCTCACGGGGCGGTCCCCTCCGCGGAACCGGTCTCGACATCGAGCCCCGCCTTGACCCACTGGTCGTAGCCTCCCGGGAAGAGGCGGACATCGTCGTAGCGCATGCTGAGCATGCGCTTGACGAGGGCTCTCGCGGAGGCGCTCCCGGGGTTGTCGGCGTAGACCACGATCCGATCGAACGAGTCGATCCGCTCGTCGCGCTTGCGTTCGGGGTTGATGTCCGGCAGGCGCAGATTCTCCGCGCCGGGGAGATGACCCGCGGCGTACGACTGCGTCGAGCGCGCATCGATGAGCAGGAGTTTCCGCTCGTCGGGCTCGGCCTGCTGCCCCTCCAAGAGCTTGAGCACCTGCCCGATCGACACCACCTCGATGTCCTTGTCGCTCACCCGTCTCGGGCCCGCACACCCGGCGAGCAGGAGACTGACACCCACCAGCAGGGCGGCAACGGCCCAGTGGAACCCCTCGATGCGTCTGAGAATCATGCAATAAGCCTAGCAGAACGGGCGTTGATCAGCGTTTCGGGCCGCTGATCGGCGTGACGGGGCCCTCTATCGGGGTCCGCACCGCCCCGCACCCGAGCGAGGAACTCGATGATCCGAGGAATGGCAGATTTCGCGGCGATGTGCTCATCAGCCCTGCTGGCGTGCGGGATCGCGGCGGCGCAGCCGGGGATGGACGCGGAGCCCGACCCGGCTCGCCCGATGCTGGTTTCGCAAACCGACGGTCTGGTCGCGGGCGCGACCAACACGCTCGCGGTCTCGTTTGATCTGGATGAGGGCTGGCATGTGTACTGGCCGGGACAGAACTCGACGGGATTCGCCCCGACGATCGAGCTGACGCTCCCGGAGGGCTGGTCGGCGGGCGCGGTCCGCTGGCCCGCTCCGCACCGGCATGTGCTCCCGGGGGAGATTCTCGACTACATCTACGAGGACGGGGAAGCGACTTTCCTGATCCCGGTGACGATTCCCGAGGACGCGGCGACGGGGCCTGTGCGCCTTTCCGCGGACCTGGAGTGGCTCGTCTGCCGCGAGGCCTGCATCCCGGGCTGGGGAACGGTCATGCTCGAAACCACCGTGCTCCCCCCCACCGCGAGGCCCCGCCCCTCGGCGGCGGCGGCACGGATCGAAACCGCTCGCAAGCGGCTTCCCGTCGTGCTGAGAAAAACGAAGGACGGACCGCTCCCCGCGATCGAGACCTCGCGGCGGGGCGAGAGGTTCGAGATCCGCGTCCGTCCCGAGCGGATCGAGGGCGGGGTCGAGTGGATCGCGTTCTATCCCGCGGAGGACGGGGCGCCGGTCGCGGATCCGATCCGCTCGGCGCTGTCCATGCGAGACGAGACGGGGGCCGCGGGGCCGCTGGTGCTGCGGGTGGACGGGAGCGGGCCTGTGCGGGGGATCGTCGAGGTCAAGCGGGTGGGCGAGCGGGCGAGCCTGCTCTATCGCATCGACACGCGCCCCGCGAACGAAACGCTGACACCCGCGGGCGGGGGATAACCCGCACGCGAGGTCGTTTGGACCGCCCGGGGTCGAGACCCCGGGGGATTGATCGAGTCACCATGCCGGGCGGACGGGGCTCCAACCCGGCTCGCCCCTCCCGGACCCGGCGCATGAAGAAGGAGACCACAGGATGAGCATCATGACCGTGAAATCGTTCCGCCGTTCGTTCGCGACCCTTGCGGCGGCGTGTGTCGCGCTGACCGCTGTCGCGGCGGCGCCCAAGCACGCTGAGCACATGCACCACGCGAAGGTGGGTGAGCAGGCGCCCGACTTCACCCTGACGGATCTGAACGGGAAGGAGCACACGCTCAGCGACTACTCCGCGGACGGGAAGATCGTCGTGCTGGAGTGGTTCAACTCGGGTTGCCCGTTTGTCAAGAAGCACTACCGCGAGGACACCATGACGATGAACAAGCTGGCGGACAAGTACCGCGAGCAGAATGTCGTCTGGCTCCGCGTCAACAGCGGCGCGCCGGGCAAGCAGGGCGCGGGCCTCGAACTCAACCGGGAGGTCGCGAAGGACTGGCAGATCAAGGACCCGATCCTGCTCGATGAGAGCGGCAAGGTCGGCAAGATGTACAACGCGAAGAACACCCCCGCGATGGCGGTCATCCACGCCGACGGCACCCTCGCCTACTGGGGCGCGATCGACGATGACCGCGGCGGACGCAACGCCGGCGAGACCAACTATGTCGACCTCGCGCTGACCGCCCTGCTCAACGGGGAGAGCGTCGCGACGAAGGAGACCAAGCCTTACGGCTGCTCGGTGAAGTACGCGAACTGATCCGCTCGTCTCCCGACCGCCGGAACCCCGATCCTGGGGAATGGATCGCGCCTCTGGTGTGAAACCGGCGAGCGATCCGGTCGATACATACGCACGCCCGGGCCCTTGCCGGCCCGGGCGTTGTTTTTTCGCCCCGGGGTGGAGGACACCCTCTCGCGATGCATGTCACGCGCCCGTCACAGGCGGCCGCCGCATCGAACCCCAGAGTCGCCCTGTGAGTAGGATCGCCCATGCTCGGACTGCCCGGACCGCTCGGAACGCTGATCGACCTGCTGGCCGTGATACTCGGCTTCGGCGCGATCGTTTTTTTCCATGAACTGGGGCACTTTGTCGCGGCTCGGTGGGCGGGGATCCGCGTGCTGACCTTCGCGGTGGGGTTTGGTCCTGCGCTGGTGTCGTACCGCAAGGGCATCGGGTTCCGGAAGGGGTCGAGCGCCGAGGCGTATCGAAAGCTGCAGATGGACGCCGCGGCGGGCGGCGAGATCGCGGCGAGCCCGACGGAGTATCGCGTGAGCGCGCTGCCCTTCGGCGGGTATGTGCAGATGCTCGGACAGGACGACCTGGACCCCACGGCGGTCTCGCAGGCGAGCGATTCGTACCAGAACGCGCCGGTGTGGAAGCGGATGGTCGTCATCTCCGCGGGCGTGGTGATGAACATCATTCTCGCGGCTGTGCTGTTCGTCATCGTCTTTCTCGCGGGCCTGAGGGTGCAGCCCCCCATCGTGGGCGAGGTGCTCGAGGGCTCGCCCGCGGCGAACGCGGCGCTGATCGGTGAGGGGGGCGACGATCGCGTGGGCCTCAAGCCCGGTGACACGATCGTCGCGATCGACGGGCATCACCCCAATCGGTTCGACTCCATTGCGCTCAAGGTCGCGATGGCGGAGAAGGGCGCGAGCCTGCCGGTAACGGTCGACCGCGGGGGCGAGTTGCTGACCTACTCGGTCACCCCTGAAAAGGGCGGACGGTCCGGGCTGCTCGAGATCGGGGTGACGCCGCGGCAGTCGAACCGGATCGCGACCCCCGCGACGGACGCGGACCGGGCGGCGTTCGACGCGATGCTGGCGCGGGTGGGCCTGGGCGACATCCTGCCCGGCGATGTGATCACCTCGATCGACGGCGAGCCGACCCCGTCGTTCTTCGAGATCCGGACCGCGTTCGAGCATTCCGGGGGCGCGCCGCTGACCTTGGAAATCGATCGCGACGGTGAGACGCTCTCGATGATCGCGGACCCGCTCGCCTCGCTGCAACTCGCGACGGCGGAGATCGCGGAGGGTGAGCCCATCGGGTACGAGCATCTGCTCGGGATGCTGCCGGTGCTCGCGGTCGCGGAGTTCGGGGACGCGAAGCAGGGCCTGATGCACGGGGACATCTTCCGTCGCGTGGGGTCGCTGGAGTTCCCGGGCGAGGCCGCGGGGATCGCGGAGATCCGCGCCAGCGCGAACCGGAAGATCCCGCTTGAGGTGCTGCGGGACGACGGCGCGGGAGCGGTCGAGGTCGTCGAGTTGGAGGCGACGGTGACCGGCGACGGGCGGGTGGGCTTCACCCCGACCTCGACGGCGCGGATGAACACGCTGCTTGCGCGGTCGCCCGAAACGATCGTTCCGCTCGAGGAGGAGGCGTCTCCGGTCGAATCGCCCGCGGCGGCGTGGGCGGACCGCGCGGGCATCCGCGTGCGCACGATCAACGGTGAGGCGGTCGCGGACTTTCCGGCGATGCGGCGCGTGATCGCGGACGCGGCCCGCGCCGCGGACGGGCAACCCGTGACGCTCGAGGTCGTGTACGACCTGCCCTCCTCCCCTCGCGGTGAGGGCTCGCGGACGGTCTCGTGGACGATCGACGCGGATGTCGCGGCGGCGGTGCGGGAATTGGGCTGGGAATCGCCCGTCCCGGGGTACCTGTTCGAGCCGCAGCAGACCCTGCTCAAGGCGGAGGGGCCCATCGACGCGATCGGGCTGGGGATCGACGAGACCCAGCGGGTGATGGCGTCGGTGTATGTGACCTTTCTTCGCCTGACGCAAGGGTCGCTCGCGGTGGAGCACATTAAGGGCCCGGTGGGAATCGCGCACATCGGGACGGTGATCGCGGACCGCGGGCTGATCTGGATCCTCTTCTTCCTCGCGATGATCTCGGTGAACCTCGCGGTGGTGAACTTCCTGCCTCTCCCGATCGTGGACGGGGGGCAGTTCCTGATGCTGCTCTACGAGGGCATCCGGGGCAAGCCCGTGCCGATCGCGGTGCAGAGCGCGATCATGACCGCGGGGCTTGTGCTCATCGCCTCGGTCTTCCTGGTCGTGACCTTCAACGACATCCGTGCGCTGATCGGGGTCTGACACGCGGCGCCGCGGCGCGAACTATCCTCGGCGCGGGTGGATTTTTCGAACCTCTCCAATCCCGTCGCGTGGCTCCGCCTCGCTGTGCTGCTCGGCGCGGGCGCCGTGGTGTACTTCGGTGCGCTCAGCCTGTTCACGCTGAGGCGGTTGCGGCATCCGCGGAGGCGGACCTACGCGTGGGCGGTCGCGCGCAATGTCCCGGGGGACCCCTCGGAGATCGCGCCCGGTCCGATCGCGTACGAGTCGTGGTCGTTCTCGAATGACGGGTTGGTGTTCCCGGTATGGGACGCGCGGGGGGACGACGCCGATGGGCCGGTCGTCGTGCTCTCGCACGGGTGGGGCGCATCGAGAATCAACATGCTCAGCCGCGCCGTGGCGATGCGCCCGCACGCGTCTCGATTGCTGCTGTGGGACATGCGTGGGCACGGGGAGGCCGCGGGCGGGTGCACGCTGGGCGCTCGCGAGCCTCGGGACCTGCTGGCGCTGATCGAGCGCGCGATGGATGGGCGGTCCGGTCGTCCGTTCGTGCTCTACGGGTACTCGCTGGGCGCGGAAGTGACGCTCCGGACGATTCCGATGCTCCCCGCGTCCACGCGCGGCTCGTTGGGCGGAGTGGCCCTCGAAGCGCCGTATGCGAGGGGCATCACGCCCGCGCGGGCGATGCTCGAAGAGATGGGCTTTCCGAGGGTTGTCAACCTGCCGGTCGCGATGGCGCTGCACGCGCTGCTAGAGCGTCGATCCCCCGCTGATCGATGGCGGGACCTCGTGCCGCTCGCGGCGCCGCTGCGCGATGCCGGGACGCGGACGCTCGTCTTGCACGGCGGGGACGACCGGATCAGTCCGATCGACGATGCCCGACGGATCGCGGACGCCTCGGGGGGCACGCTCGTCGAGATCCCCGGCGCGGGACACTCGGACCTGTTCGGGGACGATGGACAGGTCCGCCCGGCGCTCGCGGACGGGATCGCACGCTTCTTCGCGTCGCTGCGGCGCGATGAGCGGGCGTAGGCCCGCGCGTCAGTCGATCGCGAGCGTCTCGCCCGGCTCCATCAGCACGGTGCGGATGCCGGTCGGGACGAAGGGCTCCATGTCGTCGGTCAGGAGGGGCCAGGTCCCGTAGTGCATGGGGACCGCGACCGGGGCGCCGATGAGTTCCGCGGCGCGGGCGGCGTCGCGGGGGCCCATCGTGAACCGGTCGCCCGCGCACACCAGCAGCGCGTCGGGCTTGTGCGCTTCCCCGATGAGCTGCAGATCGCTGAACAGAGCGGTATCGCCGGTGTGATAGACACATTTGCCGCCCAGGCGGACGATCACGCCGCAGGGCATGCCCATGTAGCGTCCCTCGAACGAGGAGCTGTGGAAGGCCTGCACGAGGGAGACCGATCCGCCCTCGAATTCGACGGTGCCCCCGGGGTTCATGGGCTCGAGGTTCTCGATGCCCTGCTCGCCCAGGTACTCGCAGATCTCGAAGGCCGCGTAGACCGTCGCACCGGTGCGCTCCGCGATCGGGGCGGCGTCGGAGAGGTGATCGGCGTGCCCGTGGGTGATCGCGATCCGCGTGCACTCGATGTCCGACGCGGCGCGGCTGGCCTTGGGGTTGCCGTCGAGGAAGGGGTCGATCAAGACGGCTTCGTCGCCGGCGCGGAGCAGGAAAGTCGCGTGTCCCAGGAATTCGATCTCGACGCCCATGAAAGCCTCCTCGCGGGGGGTGGTCGGTCCCGCTGGGGAGTCTATCACGCACGGAAATCGGGGCGTGGCCGAGAGCGGATTCGCGATCCGTGCTGAGGACGCAAGGGAAGGGGCACGCGGCTCGGAGTCGGTCCCTCGGACCGGTGGTCCCGAAACAGCCTGTTCCTCGGTTCGGGCGAAGACGGTGTCGTCAGCCGACGGTTTCGTCCTTCATCTCGCGGCTCATGAGGCCAGCGATCGCGTCTAGCGGGTCGAGCCCTTCGAACAGGACGCGGTGGACCGCGGTCGCGATGGGCATCTCGACCCGGTACTTCTCCGCGAGGGCGATGACCGAGCGGGTGGTCGCGACGCCCTCGACGACCGAATCGGTGCGCGCAAGGTAATGCTCGAGGGACTCTCCCTTGCCCAGGGCTTCGCCGCAGCTGCGGTTCCGCCCATGGGGGCTGAAGCAGGTCGTTGCGAGGTCCCCGACGCCCGCGATGCCGAAGAAGGTCTCCGAATCGGCGCCCATCGCGGTGCCCAGGCGGGTGATCTCCGCGAGACCCCGCGCGAGGAGGGCGCTCTTGGCGTTCGAGCCGGCCTGCATGCCGTCGAGCACGCCCGCGGCGATCGCGATGACATTCTTCGTCGCGCCCGCGAGCTCGACGCCCAGCAGGTCCGCGTTGGTGTAGATGCGCATCCACCGCGTTGTGAAGAGCTTCTGCAGTCGCTCCGCGAAGGCGGGGTCGTCGCTCGCGGCGATCATCGTCGCGGGGAGACACCGGGCGAGTTCTGTCGCGATTGTGGGGCCTGAGAGGCAGCCCATCGAGCGGGGCTTGCCGTCCGGATCGTCGTCGAGGGCGTCCGCGATCACCTGGGTGGGGCGGAGCAGCGTTCCGTTTTCAATCCCCTTCGCGACGCTCACGACGGCCGCGTCCGGCGGGACGAAGCGGCGCAGCCGCTGCCAGGCGCCGCGGGTGTGCTGGGTGGGGACCGCGGAAACGATCAGGTCGGCGTCCTCGAGCGCCGCGTCGTCGGTCAGCGCGACCCGGACGGAGGGGTGGAGCTCGTAGTCTGGGAGGCGGGTGCTGCGGCGCATCTGGGAGAGCTCCCCCACCTCCTCAGGGGCGTGCCCCCAGAGCGTGACCTGCGAGGGGGTCGCGGCGCGGCAGAGCATCTCGGCGCAGACCAAGCCCATCTGTCCGCAGCCCAGGATCGTGACACGCGGGGGAGAATCGGGCATAGAAGGGTCCTCTTTCGGGTGGACGCCACGGAATCGTCGGGATGACACGCACCGGCGTGAGCACAGACCCGCGAATCCGTTCGGCAGGGGTGCGGGAATAGAACCACGCCTCGACGCGGTTCGTATGGAATCCCGCCGACAGAGCCCGCACGGGACTAAAGTCTACGCCTCCGGGAGCCCGGTTCCGCTGGGAGGACCGGGCGTGACCCCGCCCGATCGCGGTTCGGGCTCATCGCCGTCCCGTGAGGCATCGGCAACCGGAGTCCGATCCGCGGGGATCTGATCTCAGGAACCAGTCCCGCACACCGACCTCGGAACACGGAGCAGGCACGCATGACGCAGCTCGCGACCGATCAGGCCCATCACTCGCACGAGCACGGGGCGCACGACCACAAGCACGATCACCGTCACGACAGCCCGGTGGAGTGCTGCTCGCACCATGAGCTCGAGATCGAGCGGTACCTCATCCTCTATCTCGTGGGCGGCATGCTTGCGCTGACGAGTTGGATCGCGACGCTCGCGGATATCTCCAGTCCGCTGGTGACGACGATCCCGGCGGTGATCGGCGCGATCATGCTCGCCCTCCCCCTGTTCAAGGCATCGTTCGAGGAGATCTTCCTCAAGCACCGCATCTCGTCCTCGTCGCTCGCGGCGCTCGCGATTCTGGGCGCGCTCGCGACCAACGAGTATGTAACCGCGGCTTTGCTCGCGTTCATCCTGCTCGTCGCGGACCAGGTGCTCAGGCGGACCGCGTTCGGCGCCCAGCGCGCGATCGAGGAACTCGTGGGCCTGACGCCTGACATCGCCCGCCTCGTCGAGGACGGCGTGGAACGAGAGGTCAGCGTGTCGGAAGTGACCGTCGGCGCGGTCGTCCGCGTCCGTCCCGGCGAGAACCTGCCCATCGACGGCGAGGTCATCACCGGCACCACGACGATCAACCAGGCCTCGCTGACCGGTGAGGCAATGCCGATCGAGGCGAGCCAGGGCACCGAGGTCTTCGCGGGCACGACGAACCTGACGGGCGTGATCGACATCCGCGTCACCCGGATCGGTGAGGACACCGCGATCGGGAAGGTGAGCGAGCTCATCCGTGCCGCGGAATCGTCCAAGAGCCCCCGGCAGTTGCTGATCGAGCAGGTGAGCCGTTTCTTCGTGCCCGTCGCGATCGCGGTCGCGGCGCTGGTGTGGTACCTGAACCGGGGGACGGACGACGCGGCGATCAAGGCGATCACGGTGCTCGTCGTCGTGTGCCCCAGCGCCCTGCTGCTGGCGAGTCCGTCCTCGATGGTCGCGGCGTTCGCGGCGGCGGCGCGGCTCGGCATCATGATCAAGCAGACGCACTTCCTCGAGGCGGCGGCGGGCGTGGACGCGGTCGTGCTCGACAAGACCGGCACGATCACGACCGGGCAGTTCGAGGTCAGCCGCCTCGCGCCCGCGGAGGGGATCGAGGGCGCCGACCTGCTCGCGAGCGCGGCGCACGCCGAGCAGTCGTCCAACCACCCGCTCGCGTCCTCGATCATGCGCACGGCGCAGGCGGCGCGGATCAATCCCGCGGAGGTCTCCCACTACGAGGAGATCCACGGGCGCGGCGTCAAGGCAAACACCGGCGCGGGCGAGATCCACGCGGGACGCGCGGGCTGGATCCGCGAGTTGTTCCCGCACGCGGCGGACCAGATCGACGCGGTGGAGAAGCGGATCGAGGGCATGTCGGGCGTGCATGTCGCACGCGACGGGCGGTACCTCGGCGCCGTGGGCCTGGAAGACAAGGTCCGGGCGCAGGCGAAGCCGGTCATCGAGAGGCTGCGCGAGGCGGGCGTGCGCACAGTCTCGATCTTCACGGGCGACCGCCTCAGCGTCGCGCGGCGCGTGGGGCAGACCGTGGGTGCCGATCGCCTGGAGGCGGAATGCCTCCCGGAGGAGAAGCACGAGCAGATCCGCGCGATGGTCAAGCAGGGCTACAAGGTCATGATGGTCGGCGACGGCATCAACGACGGCCCCGCCCTCGCGGAAGCGGATGTGGGCGTCGCGATGGGCCTGCGCGGCTCAGACATCGCGGCGAACTCCGCGGGTGTTGCCCTGATGACCGACGACCTGAACCGCCTGCCCTTCCTGGTGGACCTGGGCCGTCGAGCGCGGGCGATCACCGGGCAGAACATCGCCGCGTCGATCATCATCGCGATGGTGGGCCTCACGCTCGCGGCAACGGGCAACCTGGGCGAGGGCGGCGCCGCCGTCTTCTTTGCCGCGATGTTCCACTTCGCGGGCGATGTCTTCGTGCTGGGCAACTCGTTCCGCCTGTTCCGGTTCGGTGAGGACTTCCTCGCCGCGGAGCACCAGGCGAAGGAGGCGGCGGAGGCGCGGAAGGGGCCGGCGCGGCGTGAGGGCAGCGTCCGGCTGAACGCGGCGACGGCCTGAGCGCAGACCGTCAGCCTCTTACCGATCGATCCGAGCCACCTTTTCTGAAGGGGGCTTTCTTTGCGCGATCGGTCCGATCGCTCAGGGATCCACCAGCGCCGCGCTGAGCACCCACGACATCAGCAGCATGAAGCTCGCGATGACGCCGAAGATCGTCGCGTTGGTCGCGTTCCAGTCATTGGGCGGGACGATCGCCGCCGCGATGACGAGCACGACCGCGACGGCGGCGACCATGAACAGCCGTCTCGCGAGTCGTTCGGACTCGGTCGCGACGCCCGCTCCGGACAGCCTCCCGCTGCACCAGGGACAGATGGGCCCCCGGAAGCCGTGCAGGCGTCCGTTGCAGCGGGGACAGAGATCGTCATCGCGTGATTGTCCCGGGTTCACAGCAGCGTCCCGCGGAGGACGACGACGGCGACAGCGAAGTAGATCGTCAGCCCGCTGACATCCATGATCGTCGCGACGAGAGGGCTGGAACTCGCGGCGGGGTCGAGCCCGATGCGCTGCATGAGCAGGGGGAGGGCCGAGCCCGCGATCGAGCCCCAGAGGACGATGCCGACGACCGCGGTCCCGACGACGAACCCGACGCGCCAGGGGTAGGCGGATTCCGCGAGGCCCACAAGGTCGCACCCCACCACTGTTGCCAGGCCCAGCGCACCCAGGAGCGTACCGAGCACGAGGCCCGTGACGACCTCACGCCCCAGCACCTTTCTCCAGTCGCCGGGCTCGACATGATCGAGCGCGAGCGCGCGGACGAGCAGGCTCGCGGCCTGCGTTCCGGTGTTCCCCCCGCTCGAGACGATGAGCGGGACGAAGAGCGCGAGGATGACCGCCTTCTCCAGCGCGCCGTCGAAGAACCCCATCACCGCGATGGTGAGCAGCTGCATCATGAAGAGGCCCGCGAGCCAGCCCGCGCGCTTCTTGAGCATCTCGACGAGGCGGGTCGAGAGATAGGGCGCGTCGAGGGCCTCCAGGCCGCCCAGCTTGTGGATGTCCTCGGTCGCCTCGATCTCCGCGACATCCGCGATGTCGTCGTAGGTGACGATGCCGATGAGCAGGCCCAGCCCGTCGACGACGGGCATCGCGGAGCGGTCGTGGCGGGCCATCAGGCGGACCGCCTCCTCCCGGTCGTCCATCGCGTTGAGGGTGATGAACCGCCCGTCCATCAGTTCCTCGACGGGGGTGTCGGGATCGGCGAGCAGGAGCGTACGGATATGGATGTCGTCGACGAGCTCACCGTGCTCATCGACCACATAGATCCAGTTGATCGTCTCGGCGTCCTTGCCGTACCGGCGGATCTGGGCCATCGCCTGCCCGACGGTCCAGGCCTTGCGGATCTTGACATAGTCGGGGGTCATCAGACGCCCGACGCTCTCGGCGGGGTATCCGAGGATCGCCTGCGTCTCGCGCCGGCTCTCGGGCGTCAGGCGGCGGATGATCCGCCGGGTGACCTCGACCGGGAGCTCATCGAGGATCTTCGCGCGGTCGTCGGGATCGAGGCTCTCGATGACGCGGACCGCACGCTCGGCGCCGAGCTCGCCGATCAGTGTCTCCTGCTCGTCGGAGTCCAGGTGCGCGAAGACCTCCGACGCGTCCTCCCGCGGCAGGACGCGGTAGGCGATCGCGGCTTCCGCGGCGCCCTGCTCCTCGATCAGATCGGAGAGGAACTCCGCGATGTCCGCGTGGTCGAGCTGGCGCAGCACCTCCCGCAGTTCGCGGTACTTACCCTCGACGATCAGTTCGATCACCTCGGGCTCGAGCAGCTGCACAGTCGGGCTTGGCATGGCGGATGATACACCGGCGCGACGCGTCCCCCGGCGGGAGGCCTGCCCCCGAACACCCCCATACAATGAGCGGCGACCGATCCGCCTGCTTGCAAGACGGGAGACCCGATCCATGCCCGATGAGAACACCCCCAAGGCCGACCCTGTCTCCGTGATCCCGATGGGCGCCGATTTCACGATCCGCGCGACGGAGGACAAGGACCAGCCCTGGATCCGCCGCCTGCTGCGCCGGTATTGGGCGACCGAGAAGATCCTCTCGAAGGGCAAGATCCACGACGCGGTGACCTGCAGCGGGCTCGCGGCCTTCCGGGATGACGAGCCCGTGGGGCTGATCCTCTACAACATCGACGGGGAAGACTGCGAGATCGTCACCCACAACTCGCTCGCGGATTCCGGGGGGATCGGTTCGTGCCTGCTCGCGGCGCTCCGCAACGAGGCCCGCGCACACGGCTGCAAGCGCCTCTGGCTCGTGACCACCAACGACAACACCCCAGCGGTCCGGTTCTACCAGCGGCGCGATTTCGACATCTGCGCGTTCCACAAGGACGCGATCTCGAAGGCCCGCGAACTCAAGCCCGAGATCCCCGACGAGGGCCTCGACGGCATCCGCGTGCGCCACGAGATCGAGCTGGAGTATGTGCTCTGACGACCGCGATCCGCGACCCCGACGCGGAGTTCGCCGCACGGGGTGGTTCATCGATGTGCCGCTGTTGCTGTTGGCATCGGCGCTGGGGTCGGTGCTCGTGTTTCTCGCGGTGCTCCCGCGGGTTGTGATGGGGCCCGGGACGACCTGGGCGTTCGTGCTCGAGAACAGCGTGTTCTACGCGATCGTGGGCACGCTCGTGTGGTTGTGCGGGTGTCTCCCGTTCGGTGTGCACGCCGCGATCGCGGTGTTCCGATCGGCGCGATTGAACCGCGCTCAATTGGGTGTCGTCGCGGCTGTGCAGGCGCTCACCGCGGGGGTCACCCCTCTGATCGTGGGCTACGCCTCTGGGTTCATCCCGATGCTCGGCCCGTTCATCGGTGTCGGCTTCGCGATGGCGCTCCCGATCGTGCTCGGTCTCGCGATCGCCGCCCCGGTCTGGGCGACCGGGGAAGAACCTGTCCGTTCGCGGCGCCGCGACGAAGCAAACGGCAGCGCACCCGGGGCGACCGCGTGATTCCGTGTATCCTTTGCGGTGCCGACCTGGACTTCCGATCGTTCGATCCGCCTCGATGTGCGTGGTGCTTCGCCTCACGCAACGGGCGAGATCGCGGGGCGGGTCCTCGAATCTCGGGTTCCCGGGATCGTGGACTGCATCGCGAGCGCGCGGTCCGTGCTCGTCGTGGTCGATCCGATAGCGATCGAGCCGAGCTCGCTGGGGACGCTCGCCGATCGGCTCGCCTCGATCGCG
>DLBY01000094.1:43124-44052 GCA_002480345.1 Phycisphaerales bacterium UBA7812
GCTCGCCTCGATCGCGATCGACGGCGCATCACCCTCGCCCCGAGGAGCCTCGGCGCGGCGGACGCACACGATCCCTGTCTGCTACGACCCCCGGTGTGCGCCGGATCTGCATGACGCGGCCGTGACGCTGGGGCTGACTCCCGCCGCGCTCGTTGAGCGGCACTCGGCGGCGACCTACACCGTGGAGTGCATCGGGTTCAGCCCCGGGTTCGCGTACCTCGGGGGTCTCGATCCGGCACTCCGTATCGCGCGGAAGGCGCGTCCGATCCCGCGCGTGCCGCCCGGGAGCGTGGGCCTCGCGGGCGATACGACGGGGGTCTATCCCCATGCCACGCCGGGCGGGTGGCACCTCATCGGACGCACCCCGATGCCGCTCTTCGACCATGCCGCCGAGCCTCCTTCGAGGCTCTCGGTCGGGGACAGCGTGCGGTTCGAATCGATCGGGTTCGAAGCGTTCGTCAGGATGGAGGGCGAGGGGTGACCGCGATCGTGCGCATCCTCGAGGCGGGCCCCCTGTGCACCGTGCAGGACCTTGGCCGGCGCGGCTTCGCGTCGAGCGGGGTGCCGGTTTCCGGCGCCGCGGACACGCTCTCTCTCCGGATCGGTAATCGGCTGGTCGGCAACAACGAGTGTGCCGCCGGGATCGAAATGAGCCTCGTCGGCGGCGCGTTCGCCTTCGACGCGCCGGCGCTGGTCTGCCTCGCGGGCGCGGATGCGCCGGGCGCGATCATCGAATCTTCGGGACGAAGGACTCGGCCGGCGAACTGGTCACCCGTGGTCGTCGCGGCGGGCGCGCGGGTGCGGATCGGTCCGCTCGAATCGGGCGCACGCTCGTACCTGTGCATCGGGGGCGGGGGCGTGCGCACAGCGCCCGTCCTGGGCAGCCGCTCCGTGCTCGCGTCGGTGGGCCTCGGCGGGCGCCCGCTCC
>DLBY01000110.1 GCA_002480345.1 Phycisphaerales bacterium UBA7812
TCGTGCTGCCGCGGCTCGAACGCGCCCTGGGCGCCGAGATCGACGCGCGGTCCGTGGTCGTCACGCCCGACCTGGGCCTGCTCGTCCGCGACCCGGTCGTCCGCGTGCGCGGGATCGACGGCCTCGCGGGCGAGGTCTTCACCGCGCAGCGGCTGATGGTCGATCTCGACTGGCTCGCCCTCCCCGCGCCCGACGCGATCCGCAAGATCGAACTCGAAGCACCCCATCTCCGCCTGAGCCAGGACGCCGAGACCGGCGCGATCAGCGCCGCGCGCCTGGGCCTGTTCTCCCAGCCCCGCACCGGCGGCCCGCTCACCCTCCCCACCGTGGTGGTCCGCAGCGGCGTGGTCGAACTGGGCGAGCACCGCGATGGAACGGATGACTACGCCCTCCTCGCGGAGTACCCGCTCTCGGGCGTGCTCGCGCCCCAGCCCGGCGCGGGGGATCGCTCGCTCTTCAGTCTCACCCGCCGGGCGGGCGAGACGGGTCTCGAGGTCACGGGATTCATCGATGCCGACGGGCTGACCTTCACCGTCGGCGGCGTCGATCTCAGCGACTGGCCCGCGTCCGCGATCCCGACGCGGTTCCGCTCGCTCTGGGAGCGGCTCGACCTCGACGGGCGCATCGTTCCCCGCACCGTCGCGATCTCCACCAGAGGCGAGGTCGCGATCACCGTCGATCTCGAGCGGGTCGCGATCACGCTCCCCTTCGTCGCCGAGGACGCACGCTCCGACGAGCCCGCGCGCCTCACCGAGGTGACGGGGCGTCTGTTCGTCAGCGAGGACCGCGTCTCCGCGGACCTCACCGGCGCCGCGGGCACGCTCGAGCAGGCGGTCCGCTTCGACCTGTTCGGCTTCGACCCGCGCACCAGCCCCTTCGTCGCCCGCCTCGTCACCCCGCGCCTCCGCTGGGAGCGTGACATCGCGCTGCTCGACTATGTCCCCCCGGGCGTCATCGAGCAGACCGAGCGGTTCGGGCGTCCCGAGGCGGATGTCGAAGCCGTGATCTGGCTCGCCCGTCGCCTCCCCGACATCCCGGAGGGCAAGGGCCTGCTCGCGGCGCTCGCGAAACCCGATGCGCTGGCGTCCGACCCCGACAACCCGGACGCGGTCCGCCTGAGCGGTGCGCTCGCGATGCGGAACGGCGCCGCCGCGTTCCGAGGGTTCCCCTACGAGTTCCGGAACATGAGCGTCGATTTCCGGTTCACCACCAGGCGGCTCGAGATCGAGAACATCGAGGGCACCAGCGCCTCGGGCGCCCGCCTGACGGGGAGCGGCTGGATCGCCCCGCTCGGGCCCACCTCCGCGGTCGATCTCGACCTTGTGGTCACCGGGCTCATTGTCGACGACGAATTGCTCGCGGCCCTCAACCCGGCGCGCCGGCAGCTCGTCGATGTGCTCTTCAACGAGCGCGAGTATGCCGAGCTGGTCGGGGAGGGCTTCATCCGCACACCCGAGCAGGCGGCGCCGCTGCTCGACCGCCTCGCCTCGATCGAGGCCGAACGCGCCGCGTGGGTCGGCGGGGGCGCCGCGGCACGGGAGGAACGCGCGCGCCTGGACCTCGAGGAGCAGGAGCTGCGGAGCGAGCTCGCACGCACCCCCCTCTTCGAATTGGGGGGCGAATCCCGTGTCGACATGCGGTTCATCCGCCAGGAGGGTGAGGAGAGCATCTGGACGCGGGACATCCGCCTCGACTTCCCCACCGTCGGGTTCCTCACCGAGATGTTCGCGATGCCCGCGATCGGGCGCGATGTCCGCGTGACCATCGGAGAAGAGGAACTCCGACTCGTCGTCGACGAGGGCACCGCGCTGAGCGGGGGCGCGGTCACCATCGACGCGGTGATGGACACCTCCGATGCCGCGAAAGCCGCGAGCCCCGACGGGAACACGCTCCCGCGTGTCCGCGTCGAGGCGCGCCACATCCCCATCGATCCGCTGCTCATCCGCGCCATCGCGGGCCCCGACGGAGGCGCCGGCGATGAACCCGGCGCCACGGACACCCAGCCCATGGGCCCCGCGAGGCTCGCCGACCTGCTCACCAGCCTGGGTCTGGGCGGCCGCGTCGATGCCGACGCAGACCTCGTCCCAAACTACAACGGGCAGAAAAGCCGACTCGACTACACCATCCGCACGCGCCTCGAAGATCTCACCGCGGATATCCGGGGCGCCGACACCCGAATGACGCGCGGCTCGGGCACCGCCCGCGTGAACCGCAACACCGTCGAACTCGATCTCTCCGGGGATCTCGTCGCTTCGGTCGCGAACGCCGAGGGCGAGCCCGCGACCGCTCCCGATGCAAGCCTCCGCGCAACGATCCAGCTCCCTCCCGGCGCCGACTGGGGCGACCTCCGAACAAGCGACGACGACGAACAGGGCGACCCGTTCGGCGGCGCCCGCGCGGACACCCCTGTGCGCCCGAGGATCGACGCCGCGGTGGTGCTGCCCTCCGCGGATCTCGCGATCCCCGCGGAGCCCATCGTCGCGCTGTTCAGCGCCTCCGCGGCGGACACGCTCCGGGACCTTCGGACGCGCTACCGCCCCGAGGGCCGACTCGGGGTGACGACAACGATCCGGGGCACGCTGGGCGACGCCTTCGCCGATTCCTCGGACATCAAGGTCGCGATCCGGGACATCGAGCGCGTCGATTTCGATTACCAGGCGCTTCGCCTTTCCGCGACCCGCAGCGAGGGGCACGCGATCGTTCTCCCGGTGGACCGTCCCCGCGTCGCCTTCGATGACTTCAGCGTCGATATCGCGACCGTCGAGGAGGGGGCCGCCTCCCCCGCGGGTCGGCTGTCCATCCTCGAAACGGTCGAGATCGGGGAGGCCTTCGCGACCACGCCCCTCTCGATCACGCTGGAAGGAGGGCGGTTCGAGTCCCCCCTCACCCGCCTCTCGATCGAGCGATTGCCCACGCTGCTGGGCCTGGCGCAGACCTACGAGCCCCGAGGCGTGTTCGATCTCGAGCTCCGCCGCCGCCGGGACGGGAAGTACGAGGGCTCCGCCCATCCGCGCACGCTCACCGTTGCGACACCCCGGGGCGATCTCGCGTTCCCCGAAGCGTCGGGCACGATCGGGTTCGGGCCCGAGACCGGGGTGTTCGAGTCGATCCGCCTGGTTTCTCCCGACGCGAACCTCGCGATTGAGGGGGACTGGACGATCACCCCCGACGGAACGGTGATCGGCCTGCTGCTGGACTCGCAGTCCGAGGGCCTGCCCCCGGCGTTGGTGGGCATTGCGCCCCAGACCATCGGGGAGATCTTCGATTCGCTCGAGCTCCGCGTCACGGGGGAGACCGTGGTCGAATCGCTCGATCTCGAGATGCGCGCGCTGCCCGGCGGCGGGTTCGCGGATGTGCGCGCCGCGGGCCTCGCCCGCTTCGCCGACGCGTCGCTCGCGATCGGGCTCCCCGCGACCGAGCTCAGCGGGTCGGTCCGCTTCGACGCCGCCCGCCCCGACCCCGCGATCCCCGCGCGGTTCACGCTCGATATCGAGGCGTCGCGCGCCCGCCTCATGGGCCTCCGCGTCACCGGCGCGCGCGCGACCGTCATCAGCGGGCGCGAGCCCGGGAGCGTGCTCGTCCCCGACTTCGGCGCCGACGCGCACGGCGGCCGCCTCACCGCTTCGGTCCGCCTGAGCGCACCCGAGGGGGGCGTGCCGGGGGGCGACCGGCGCTATTGGACGGACCTGCAACTCGCGGAGATCCGCATCGCGCCCCTCCTCGAGGATGTCCGCGTCGATCCGGAGACGACGCTCGCGGATGAGATCCGCGCCGACCTCGCCGCCGCGAACCGCGAGCAGGTCGCCGAGGCGATCTGGGATCAGTCCGCGGACCGTTCGCGTGGTCTGATCAGCGCGAATTTCTCGCTCTCCGGGACCGTCGGCACGCCCGTGGGCCGACGGGGACGGGGGCGCGTCATCGCGGGGGGCGGCCCCGTGCTCCAGCTCCCCCTGCTCACACCGCTCATCGAGTTCTCGAACCTCCAGCTCCCCGTCGGGGACGAACTGGGCCTCGCGTACGCGAACCTGCTGATGGACGAGCGGGGGATGGTCTTCGAGAACTTCGCGGTCGTGAGCCGGAACATCGAGCTGCTGGGCACCGGCACGCTGGGTCTCCCGGGGGGTGAGCTCGACCTGCGGGTCCGCTCGCGCGCGCTGCGACGGATCCCCGTGCTCACCGAGGTGGTCGAATCCGTGCGCGACGAGCTGATCTCCACGCGGATCGGCGGGACGCTCGCGGAGCCCCAGATCGGCGCGATCACGCTCGAGGAGACCCGTCGCGTGCTGGGCTCGCTGATGGGCACCGCCGCATCGCCCGAGCGGCTGCGCGAGATCACGCGTGAGGAGGCCGGCACGCGGGCGCGGATCCGCCGCGCCGGGGCGCTTCTCCCGAGATCGGGCGACGGCGCGGTCTCCCCGACCCCTCGGGGTGGCAATGATGCTCCATGACACCTGAGCAGCACAGACAGGAACTCGACCCGCCCGAGGCGGTCGAGCTCAAGGACGAATCCGCGGCGCCGCCGGAGCACGCGGCCCAGAAGCGCCCCGACGAACCCGAGATCCAGGAGCAGATCACCGCGCTGATCGAGAGCTGCTCGCCCGACACGCCCGGCACATTCCAAGCCAAGCTCGTGCGCGACCTCGTCACCACGGCCCTCAAGCTCATCCCCGACGGGCGCGACACGGGCGAGCTCAAGCTTATGACCGCCGCGATGAAGGAGCTGCGATACGCCTACCGCGTGTTCGGGGAGTATCCCGACCCGCACAAGGTGACGATCTTCGGGAGCGCGCGCACGCCCGAGGACCACCCCGATTATGTCGCCGCGGTCGAGTTCAGCCGGAGGATGGCCGAGGCGGGCTGGATGGCGATCACCGGTGCCGGCGACGGGATCATGAAGGCGGGGCACGAGGGCCCGGGCCGCGCGTCGAGCTTCGGGGTCGCGATCCGTCTCCCCTTCGAGACGACCGCGAACACCGTCATCGAGGGCGACGACAAGCTCATCCACTTCCGCTACTTCTTTACGCGCAAGCTGATGTTCCTGAGCCAGGCGGAGGCGGTCGTCATTTTCCCGGGCGGGTTCGGCACGATGGACGAGGCGTACGAGACGCTCACCCTCGTCCAGACCGGCAAGGCGAGCATGATCCCGATCGTCTTCGTCGAGGGCGCGGGCAAGGACAGCTGCTACTGGGACGGGTTCATCCGGTTCGTGAAAGAGGAACTGCTCACCCGGGGCTGGATCAGCCCAGAGGATGTGAACCTGTTCTACTTCGCGAAAGACCCGGCGGACGCGACCGAGCATGTGCTCCGGTTCTACCGGAATTACCACTCGAGCCGGTATGTGCGCGACGACCTGGTCATCCGGATCAAGCAGCGCCTGACCGAGGAGAGCGTCGCGGTGCTCAACGAGGAGTTCAAGGGCCTCGTCAAGAAGGGAACGATCACCCAGCGCGACGCGTACAAGGAGGAGAGCGACCACCTCGAGCTGCCCCGGATCGCGTTCACGCACACGCGCCGGCAGTTCGCGCTGGTGCGCACGCTGATCGACCGCATCAACGAGCTGCCGACGGAGGGCTGAACCACGCCGTGCGCACGCGAACGCCCCGAGCCCGCCTCTGCCTGATCGCGGCGTGCGCGCTCGCGGGCTGCCGGGGCGGGTCGCCCGATCCCGCGCCGCCTCCCCCGGAGGCCGCCGGGTCCCGGGCGCTCCCCGTCGTGCGCGACGCGGGTCAGGTCAACGGGATCGAGGTCCGCTCGTGGACGATCGATCCGCTGGGGGCGCCGCTCGGGCGCGCGCTCGCGGCCTACGCGGTCGGGCTCGAACGTGTGGGCGAGGGCGCGCCGCTCCCCCCCGACGCGATCCGCGCGTGGCGCGACCAGGGGTTCCGCCTCGTCGAGATCCCCACGGCTCTCGTCGAAGAGCTCGAAGCGACGCTACCGCATGTGGACGCGGTGCGCCGGGTCTGGATCGGGCAACCCACGCGATGGACCGATCTCGCGACCCGCGCGCTGCCCAGCGACGGCGGCGCGCTGGGGGGGCGCCCCGTTCCCGTCCGCGCGACGCTCGCGGTGCGCTCGTGGATCGAGCCCGGCGTGCGCCGCCGTCCGGTCCGGGTCGAGCTCGCGCTCACGGGCGTCCCGCTGGACGGCTCGGATGCCCGGGAGATCGTCCTGCGCGACCTGCTGGTCGCGCACCGCCTCGAGCCCGGGTCGGCGCTGGTGATCGTGCCCGCGTCGCCCGACGAGATCTGGATCACCGGGCAGGGGGCCGGGGTGCCGGGCGGATCGGACGCGCCCGAACCCGCGGGCCCCGCGGCGCCGGGCGAGACGGACGCGGGTGACGGCTTGCCGATCGGGGTCGCGCCGCTCGCGCCGCCGGGCGCGGAGCCTTCATCCGCCTCCGGCGACGGCGCGGGCCCGATCGGCCCACGCCCCGAGCTCCCGCGGAGCCTGGGCGAG
>DLBY01000083.1:0-32167 GCA_002480345.1 Phycisphaerales bacterium UBA7812
CGGGGTCGGCGGCGTCGCGGGCGAGTTCGACCGCGAGCGAAGCGGTGGGCCCGACCGTGTCCGCGAGCACGCGATCGAGGGGCGTGCCCGCCTGCCCTTCGAGGCCGGGGAAGACGAGGCTCGCGAGCCGCGCGAAGTTGGTCGGGAGATCCCGGACGCGGATCGTGCCGTTGGGCGCGAGACGCGGGCGCCCGGTGTCGTCGGCGGGCTCGAACGCGTTGGAGAGCGTGACGGCGCCGTCGATCGTGCCGGTGAGGACTTCGCCCGCGTGCTGGCTGAGCAGCGTGCCGTCCAGCGTGACGACCGGATCGGCGCCGGGTGCAAGGGTCGCGCCGATGCCGATGCGTCGCACGGTGCCCGCGGGTCCCCCGGGCCCGACGAGGGCGAGGTCCGCGAGTGTCGCGGTGATGGTCGCGCGTCCGTCGGTCTTCAGCGACGCGGGATCGAGGGGCAACGCGAGGTTCGCGGCGCGGAGGCTGACCCGGCCCGGGGTCTTCGCCTCGATCGCCCCCGGTGCGTCGGGGGTGTTGAGCACGCGCTCGAGCAGCGGGCCGACACGGGCGAGTTCGAGCACCAGCGCGTCGTCGCCCCCGGTGAGCCCGTCGGCGCCGATCGCCAGAGCACCCGTCCCGTTGAGGTGCTCGCTGGTGATCGTGAGCGCGATGCCGGTGTGCGCATCGGCGCGCGGGGTGAGCGTCGCTTCCGCGTTCAGGACGGGTCCGATGTCGGCGGGCAGGTCGAGCGCCGGCAGCGGGACGAAGGCGCCGAGGGCCGCGGTGCGCACGCCCCCGAGCGCGATGCGCCCGCGGACATTGCTGGGCAGGCCCTGGGCGGGGGCGCCGCTCGGGTCGAGCAGGTCGGTCGCGGTGAGGTCCGCGTCAATGCGGCCCGCGGGGGAGCCGTCGAGGGTGAACTTGTTGCCCGCCTTGACGCGCACGCCGCGCGCAACGCCCGGCGTGCGCACGCCCAGGGTCGCGTTCTCGATCGAGACGCGTTCGCCCGTCTCCGCGAGCACCGCGTCGAGGCGATCGACCCCCGCGTTCAGGTCCATCGCGAGTGTCGACAGGTCGCCCTTCCCGAGCTGTTCGAGGTTGATCGCGAGCGCGTCGAGCGTGATGGTGAGCCCCGAGGCGCCGGTGAGTTCGATCCCGGCGCCCGCGAGGTAGCCCGCGAGGGCGGCGTCGGGACGGTCCAGGGTGAGCGTGAGCGGCGCGCCCGTCGTGGTGATCGCCGGACCGTCGAGGGCGAGCGAGCCGGCGATGCGCGCGCGGGGCGCATCCCCGCTGATCGCGATCGCGGTCGCGCCGCCTTCGCGCGGCGTCGCCTCGATGGTCAGGTCCGCGCTGTCCCCGACGGAGGCGACGAGGTCGAACCCGAACGCCTGCGCGACGGGCTGGAAGGCGGTGAGCGCGAGCGACGCGGCGCGGACGCTCCCCTCGATCACTGGCAGGTCCGAGGTGTTGAAGCCCCCCGAGTCGTCGATGATCCCCGACGCGGCGAGGTCGATCGCGAGCGTTCCCGAGCGGGCGCCGTCGACGGTCGTGCCGATGCTCGTCGTGAGACGGACGGGCTGGGTGAGGTCCGCGGCGCTCAGGGTGAGGGTGGAGGGCTCGAAGCCGACGGCGCGCTCGGTGCCGGTCGCGGGGTCGTCGAGCGACGCGGCGAGTCGCCCGATCTCCGCGACGATCTCGGCGCCGGCGCGGCGGAGATCGATCGCCTCCCCCGGCGCAGGGATGGGCGCACGGAGGCGATCGAGCGTCACGGAGATGCTCGGGAAGGCCGCGACGCGGACCGAGGCGTCAGCGCCGAACAGCGTGTCCCGGTCCGGAACGAGGAACGAGAGCCGCTCGGTGTCGAGCCGCGCGGTGACGGGCTCGGTGGACGCGATCGTGCGCGCTTCGAGATCGATCTCGAGCGGCGCGTCGGCGCGGACCGCGTCGCAGTTGATCGTGACGGTCGTCGCGAATTTCGCCGCCGACCCGTTCGCGGATGTGTTGACGGTGAGCGACCGACCCAGCGCCTCCGCGATGGGGGGCACTCCGCCGGTGAACAGGTCCGCGATCGCGGTCTCGAGGTCGGCCGCGTTGATCGTTGCCTCGAACGCGAGGGCGTCCGGGGTCAGCGTCCCGTCTTGATCCGTCAGACCGGTCGCGCTCGCGTCGATCGCGATGGTGCCCGCACGCTCGAAGTTCGCGTCGCCCTTCAGGCGGCGGGTCAGGCGGGCGTTGAGGTCGATGACCGACTCGGCGGTGGTGTCGATCCGCGCGGTGCCGGAGAAATCCTCGAGCATGATCGCGTCGATCGGGCTCGAGTCTTCTCGGCGTGCGTACCGGATGCTCAGGTCGTCGAGCGCGAGGGTGACCCGCAGACGCTTGGGCAAAGCGGGCGGGCCCGCGGCTGCAGTCGGCGCCGGTCCGCTTGAAGGGGACGCGGTCGGCTGGACGGTGTGCTCGGTGAAGGGCTCGCCCCGCTCGTTTTCGGAGGCGTCGAGTTCGCCCGAGAGGGTGATGGTCCCGAAGTCGCCCCCCGCGAACGCGAGCGCGAGCAGGCCCCTGTCGGCGGTGAGGTTCAGATCACCCCGGCGTTCGTTGTCGCGGTCGTAGAGGCGGATCTGCTCGACGCGCTGGTCGCCGAACCAGGAGAGGGAGACCGAGCCCACCTCGACGCGGCCCGCGATCGCGCCCGAGGCGGCGTCCGCGATGAACCCCGGCGCGAGGGCGCCCGCGATGGTCGGTGCGAGCACGACGAGCAGCGCGAGGACGACCGTGACGGCGCCGATGATCCACGAGACCCGGCGTCGCTTCTGGCGCTTCTCGGCCTTGCGGCGAGAGGTTTCCCAGGTCGAGGGCTGGGCGTCGCCCGCGGCGCCGGGCTCGGGCTTGCCGTGCCGGGCGCGCCCCCTGGGGCGCCGCGGGCCGGGCTTTTTGTTCCAGCCTTCTTCTCGTTCCCACGACATCGCCGGCCTCCAGGGTGCGCGTCCTCCCGCAAGGGTATGCGATCCTGTGCCGACGCCGAGCGATGAGGGACCGGGGGGCACGGATCTGAAAACGCCCCGCACGGAGCGGGGCGTTCGAGGGGTTCCGGGATGGGGGCGCCGATCAGCCCTCGTCGGCCTTCGCGATCTGCCACTCCTCGAGCTCGATGGGGGCCTGGCGCCCGAAGATCGTGACGAGGACGCGGACGAGGCCCTTCTCGGGGAGCAGCTCGTCGACGGTGCCCTCGTAGTTCTCGAAGGGGCCTTCCTTGATGAGGACCGCCTCGCCCTTCTCGAAGCTGAGCTTGACGAGGGGCTCCTCGTCGGGACGCTTCGAATCGGTGAGCATCTTGACGACCTCGTGCTCGGCCATCGGGGTGGGGCGGCCCGCGGTGCCCACGAAGTCGCCCACGCCCGTGGTCTCTTTGATGAGGAAGAAGACATCCTGGGGGATGCGCCCGTCGTCTTCGAGGCGCATCTCGACGAAGACATAGCCCGGGTAGAGCTTGGTCTCGGTGATCTTCTGCTTGCCGCCCTTGATGGTCTTGGTCTTTTCGGTGGGCACGAGGATCCGGCCCACGAGGTGGGTCATGCCCTCGATCTGCACCTTTCGGAGCAGCGTGTTCTGGACGCTGGATTCCTTGTTGGACGCGACGCGGAGCACGAACCAGTCCATCCCCTCCTGACGCACGGTGTCGGTGTCGTCGAGGATGTCGACCTTCTCGTTGGGTCGCCCGTCCATCGCGTCCGACGAGACCTCGAGGGCGGGCTTGGCTTCCGCCTGCTCGGCGGGTTGCTTGGCACCCTGATCCCCGGGAGTGCTCTGGGATTCGGTCGCGGCGGTGTTCTGTTCGTCGGTGGTCATGGCGGGCTCCTGCGTGTCGCGGGCCGATTGTGCGGCGGGGTGTGCGGATCCGATCAGGTCTCGATGACCCCGATGATCTGGAAGAACTTCGCGAAGGCGGTGTCGATGCCGAAGAGGAACGCCGCGAGGAGGAAGGCCGCGACGATGACGACCTGCGTCGACCCGATGATCTCCTTGCGCGTCGACCAGTTGACCTTGCGCATCTCCCCGTCGGTGTTGATCAGGAAGTTGACGCTGCGCCGGTTGGTCGCGACGAAGTAGTAGACCGAGATCGCGCCCAGCAGCATCACGGCCGCGGTGACGCCCGCCTGGAGGTAGATCAGGGGGAAGATCGGGACGCGGCTCTTCGCGGTGACGCGTGCCGTCGCGGCGTCGCCGCCCGACCCGAGGCGGACGCGTTCGGTGTCCTCGATGAGGTAGCCCTCCGCGGTGGACTCGGGGACGCTGATCTCGATGCGTCCCGCGGACCCCGAGAGGGTCGCGTCGAGCACGCCCGCGGTCGCGATCACGATCTCCGACCCGAGGGCGTCATCGCCCGCGCGGACGAGGTCAACGGTGCTCCCCGTCTCGAACGAGCCCTCGACGCCCGCGAGTTCGAGGAGATAGGACTTGGGCGGCAGCTCCGCGGCCTCGGCCTGGTTCCAGGCCCAGGCGGAGCCCGCGAGGAACAGCACGCCGAAGAAGACGGCGCTGAGCACGCGGACCCAGTAGCCCTGTTCGGGTTTGTGGATGCCGAGCATGGGAACCTCCGGGGGTGCCGGCACACGCCGGCGGGGTGCGTCGCCTGTCTCCTCGCCGCCCGCGAGCACGCGCGGGACCGACCGGGACGAGCGGTCGCCGAGACGCCCGCGGGGGGCGGCATCGGCTGATGAACACGCCAGGAAGGACTCGAACCCTCAACCTGCGGATTTGGAATCCGCTGCTCTACCAATTGAGCTACTGGCGTCGGACGCGGCCCGCCGGGCCGCGAGGCAATAGCGGATGGGCAATCGGCAGTGGGGCAGAAGCCTCGGCCCTATTCCCCATTCCCCATCGCCTGTCTTACTTCCGCTTGATCTTGTGGAGCGTGTGCTTACGCAGACGGGGGCAGTACTTGTTGAAGCCCTCCTTGAGCTTGTCGGTGATGCCGCCCTTGACATTGATCGAGGTGCGGTAGTTCAGGTCGCCCGTCTCGGTGCACTGGAGCCAGACATACTCCCGCGCCATCGCTTTCTTCTTCGCCATCGGTCGGCTCCCCGTCGCCCGCGTTCCGTCGGATCGGGCGGCATGGTCCGGTCGTCCGCGGGGTCCACCACCCGCTGCGCGTCCCGGCCCGTCGGTTCAAAGGTTCGGAAAAGCGGCCCGCGGGCTTTCGCTCGCGGGCCGGTTGGGTTCAATCCGGTGGGATCACCGACCGGGTCTTACTCGACGATCTCGGTGACGGTGCCCGAACCGATGGTCCGGCCGCCCTCGCGGACCGCGAAGCGGAGACCCGCCTCCATCGCGACGGGCTTGCCCATCAGGTCGACCTCGATCTCGACATTGTCGCCCGGCATGCACATCTCGGCGCCGCCGAGGAGGGTGACCGAGCCGGTCACATCGGTGGTGCGGAAGTAGAACTGGGGGCGGTAGTTGTTGAAGAACGGGGTGTGACGCCCGCCCTCGTCCTTCGAGAGGACATAGACCTGGCCCTTGAACTTGGTGTGGGGGTTGATCGAGCCGGGCTTGCAGATGACCTGCCCGCGCTGGATCTGGTCCTTCTCGATGCCGCGGAGCAGGATGCCGACATTGTCGCCCGCCTGGCCCTGGTCGAGGGTCTTGTTGAACATCTCGACGCCCGTGACGGTGGTCGAGAGGTTGTCGGGACGGAGGCCCACGATCTCGGCGGCGTCGCCCACCTTGACCACGCCCCGCTCGATACGGCCCGTCGCGACCGTACCACGGCCCTTGATCGAGAAGACATCTTCCACAGAGACGAGGAAGGGCTTGTCGATCTCGCGCTCGGGCTCGGGGATGTGGGTGTCGAGCGCCTCGAGCAGCTCGTCGATGGGCTTGCAGATCTCGTCGTCGCCCGGGTTCTCGAGGGCGGCCTTCGCCTGCCCGCGGATGACGGGGACATCGTCGCCCGGGAACTCGTACTTGTTGAGCAGCTCGCGGATCTCCATCTCGACGAGCTCGGCGAGCTCCTCGTCATCGACGAGGTCGATCTTGTTCATGAAGACGATCAGGTGGGGCACGCCCACCTGGCGGGCGAGCAGCACATGCTCACGCGTCTGGGGCATGGGGCCCGAGTCCGCCGCGACCACGAGGATCGCGCCGTCCATCTGGGCGGCACCGGTGATCATGTTCTTGACAAAGTCGGCGTGGCCCGGGCAGTCCACATGGGCGTAGTGCCGGTTCTCCGTCTCGTACTCGGTGTGCGACGAGGCGATCGTCACGGTCTTGTTGGAGTCACGGACGGTGCCACCCTTGGTGATGTCGGCGTACGACTTCACCTCGCCGCCGAAGCGGGTCGCCGAGCGGGCCGAGAGGGCCGCGGTCAGCGTGCTCTTGCCGTGGTCGATGTGCCCGATCGTGCCGGTGTTGACATGGGGCTTGGTCCGCTCGAAGGTTCCCTTGGCCATCTACATAATCCTCTGTGTCTGTCCGCCCTCATCGGGTCGGTTGTGTCGAAGGCGCCCGGTTGCGACGGGAATACCCGCCTGTGCGCGCCGGACGCTGTTCCACTCGCCGGCGGGCGATCCGGAGGCCTCGGCCCCGAACCGCTCACCTGCCCCACCCGGGGCGTCCGGGCCTCCCCGACCCGGAGATGAGCGCCCGCCGAGCCGATCGACGGGCAGTGATGCTGTGCAACCCCCAACGATATGCGCCGGGGACGCGGAAAGAGCCGCTGGCGGGATTTGAACCCGCGACCTCACCCTTACCAAGGGTGCGCTCTACCACTGAGCTACAGCGGCCGAAGCCGAACGCGTCGGGCCCACCCGACGCGACAACCGCCCGGCGGCAAGCCGAGCGGGGTCATGATCGTAACCCCGGGCCCGCTCCGGTCAACCAAAGCGACGCCCCGGACCCGCAGAACGCCAACCCGAACCCGCGATTCGCGCGCGACCCGCGGCAACGGTTTTGGCTGGACTCGCATCGGCAAATCCACGACGATGCGAACAGTTGCTCGCCTCGCCCCGGTTTGGGGGTCAGCGGGAGCCCTGGCGCTCGCTCGGATCGCCCTCGCAATCCGATCGAAACCAGAACAACTTATTCGGTATGCCGGCGATAGACGGGCCTCTGATTCCCCGCCCCGCCCGCCTCACGGATCGGAGTGAATGGGATGAACCTTTATCGGAACTGTGATCCTCTTTCCGCCTTCGGGTGCTCGGTTCGTCGACCGGGATGGCTCGCGACCGCTGCGGGGTGCGCGCTCGCGTGCAGCGCGACCACCGCGTCGGCGACCTGGTCGATCCTGATCGCCGACACCCGCACGGGGGAGATCGCGCTGGGCTCGGCGACCTGCGTGCAGGGCATCAACCTCCGCGCCAGCACCCCCGTGCTCGTGCTGGGCGTGGGGGGCGTGACCGCGCAGTCCGCCGTGGACGGAACGGGCGGCAACCGCGCCCGCATCTTCGACGGGTTCGTGCGCGGGCGCACCCTCGACGAGATCTTCGCGGATCTGGAGGCCTACGACCCGGGTCACTCGAACCGGCAGTACGGGTTCATCGCCGCCGACGGCGACGCGCTGACCTTCAGCGGGCCCGACAACGCGGCATGGGCGGGCGGTCGAACGGGGCGCATCGACATCGACCCGCCCGGCCCCGAGAACGACATCGTCTATTCCGTGCAGGGCAACATCCTCACGGGCGAGCCCGTTGTCGCCGCCGCCGAAGACGCGGTCCTCAACACCCCGGGCGATCTCGCCGAGAAGCTGATGGCCGCGATGGAGGCCGCGTACGCCTTCGGCGGCGACGGACGCTGCTCGTGCAGCGGCATCGACCCGACGGGCTGCGGCGCCCCGCCGGTCGATGGGTTCACCCGCACCGCGGATGTGGGCTACATGCTCGTCGGGCGCGTGGGCGACCGCGAGCAGGCGGGGTGGTACAACTCCATCGAAGAGCAGGGCGATTTCCACCTCGTGGGCGATGTGAACGCCGACGGCCGCGCCGATGTCATCACCTTCGGACGCTTCGGCGGGCCCATCGAGGCACGGATCAACACCACCGTGGGTCCCGATGCGCCCGTGCTGTTCGATCCCGTGAGTGTTGTCGCGAACCCGCCCACCGTCGATGACGCGATGATCGGAGACATCGACGGGGACGGCGACGACGACCTCGTCTACCTCGACGGCGTGTCCATCACCACCATCCTGTCCAACGGAGACGGCACCTTCGCGGCGCCCGTCCAGACGCTGCCCGCGATCGGCGCCAAGTTCGGCGTGCTGGGCCAGTTCGACCTGCTTCGGCCCGGCCTCGAACTCGCCGCGTGGGACGGGGTCGACAGCATCCGCACCTTCTTCTTCAACAGCGCGGGCCTCGCGGGACTCGGCGCCGTCACCCCCCTGCCGGGCGTCGCGCCCGAATTCGGGATGGGCGCCACCCCCGACGGGCTCGTGCTCGCGGACAACGCGATCGGGCTCATCCCCCTGACCGCGAACCCCGACGGAAGCTTCACCCAGCAGGCACCGGTGACCACGCAGTCGGCCGCGTCCGACCCCCACGCGGGCGATCTCAACGGCGACGGCCGCCTCGATTTCGTGTATCGCGAAACGACCCGGCGTCTGGTCATGCTCACCGATGACGGGCAGGGCGGGTACACGCGCGACGCGACGACCTATGTCTCCGCGACCGGGCAGCCCGTCGAGGATTTCCTGCTCGCGGATGTGGACGGCGACGGCGACGACGACATCGCGGTGCTCCCCCGGCGCGGGCGGTTCACCGTCACCATCGACGACCTGCAGGGCGGGTTCGTGAACTCCGAGCCCTCCCGCATCCTCGAGGGCGACGCGCTCGGCGCGGGCGACCTCACCGGGGACGGGCTCGTCGATTTCGTCACCAGCCAGAGCCGGGTGCTGGGCGTCTTCGAGAACGACGGAACGGGCCTGCCGGTCGACGACCGCGGCTTCGCGGGCGGGGACTATTTCCTCGAACTGAATGTGCCCAATCAGCCCGACGCGGGCTACGACGACCCCGTCCCCCAACTCCGCGACGAGTTCAACGCGTGGCGCGCCGGACGCGTCGGCGTGCCGGACGGCTCACGATCCTCCCTCGTCGGGGCACCAACCCGGGTCTATGCACAGGGCAACGCGAGCGCCCCGGTCGTCGTCACCGCGACGATCCTCGACTACACCGACACCCCGGTCGTCGGGCTCGACGCGGGCGATTTCAGCGTCGATGCGCCCAGGGGCCTCGCGGTCGGGCTCGGCGTGACCGCGGCGAACGAGACCGCGCCGGGTGTCTACGACCTCACCCTCGAGCCCACGGGCGAGACCGGAGACACCGAACTCTGGATCCGCGTCGGGAGCGTGGGCATCGGGGACGGCTACAGCGCCGTCATCCAGCCCGCGCCCGCCTATACCGCGTTCGCGTCGCTCGCGGATTTCGACGGCAACGGCGTGCTCGACCTCGCGGACATCATCGCGTTCATCACCGCGTTCAACACCGCGGACTTTGCGGCTGACCTCACGGGTGACGGCATCCTCGACCTCGCGGACCTCACGCTGTTCATCGAGGAATTCACGGGCGTCTGACCCGACGCGGACCCGAATCACCGAGAGCCCCCGCGCGGGGCTTTCTTTATGCGCTCAGCCCGCGTGGACGCACCGGTCGCGCGCCCACGCGCGGAGCGCCGCGATCTTCTCGCCCATCGTCACGCTCAGGGGCGGGCTCGTGCGCAGCGACTCCTCGATCCCCTCCGTCGTGGGCTCGCGCCCCGCGCTGAACGCGCCGTGCAGCGCGCTGATGATCGCCTGCTCGATCTCCGCGCCGCTGAACCCCTCCGACGCGTCGACGAGAAGATCGAGATCGAACGAATCGGGGTCCCGGCTCCGCTTGCGCAGATGGATCGCGAAGATCATCCGGCGCGCTTCGGGGCCCGGAAGGTCCACGAAGAAGATCTCGTCGAACCGCCCCTTGCGCAGCAGCTCGGGCGGGAGCGCGTCGATGTTGTTCGCCGTCGCGACCAGGAACACCGGCGCCGCGTGGTCCTGCATCCAGGTCAGCAGCGTCCCGAACATCCGCTGGCTCAGCCCGCCGTCGGTGCTCTGCGCCGCGGCGGACGCGAACCCCTTCTCGATCTCGTCGATCCACAGCACGATGGGCGCCATCGCCTCCGCCTGCTTGAGCGCGTCGCGCAGGCGGCGCTCCGATTCGCCCACGAACCGGTCGTAGAGCGTCCCGGGGTCGAGCCTCAGCAGCGGGCGACCCCACGCCGTCGCGATCGCTTTGGCGCACAGGCTCTTGCCCGCGCCCTGGACCCCGAGCAGCAGCACCCCGCGAGGGGGGGTGAGCCCGAAGGCCGCGGCGTCGTCGCCGAACGACCGTTCCCGCGCCGCGAGCCAGGCCTTGAGCGTCGCGAGCCCCCCGACATCGTCGATCGTCGCGGGGCTCTCGACATACTCGAGCGCGCCCCCGTCGCTGACGAGCTGGCGCTTGCGCGCAAGGATCGTGTTGAGGTCGTCGTCGCTGAAGGTGCGGTCCTCCGCGACGACATCGCGGACGACCTGGGCGATCTGGCGCGCGCTGAGCCCCCGCAGGTTCTTGATGATCGTGCGGTACGCCCTCCCGCTCATCGCGATCTCGATCGGCGCGTCGTTGTGCAGCCCGCGCAGCTCTCCCCGGATGAGCGATTCGATGCGCTCGTCATCGGGGAGCGAGAGCTCGAAGGGCGTCGCGTGCGCGCGCACCGCGGGGTGGAGCGACTCCGCGTGGTCGATCAGGATGACATGCGAGCCCGTACGCGTGGCGCTGGTGATCAGCGTCCGCAGCGCGCGCAGCGCGTGCGGGTCGTCGAGGTGCGCGCCGATATCGAGCAGCACCATCACCGAGGGCAGTGTCTGGGTCGCGAGCCAGTACAGCCCCGCCGCGGGGTTCGCGGTGTCCGCGATCGGCGCCGAATCGCGCAGGCCCTCGTGCACCCCGTCCACGACCGACCAGACCCACAGGTGCACCCCCAGATCCCGGCAGGTGTTCTCGACCAGCGTCCGCGCGTCCTCCTCCTCGTGCGTCGCGATCGTGACCAGCGGGTGACGCGCGCGCAGCAGCGTCGCGAGCCGGGCCCGGTCCGTCGGTCTGCTCCGCGCGTCGCCCGTCATGTCCGTCCTCTTCTGGTGTGCCCGGGCGGGATCCCCGGGAATCCTATTTTGTTCGGGTCTCCCGTGCCGTCGGGGCCCCGTGCGGCGCGTTCCCGGACGCTGCGTGCGGTTCAGCCTAGCGGAGCCCCGCGAACAAGGCGGGCGGTCGGGTCCGGGAAGAAACCGGATCCGCCCTCCACGCCGATACGAATAAGAAGGCTCAGAGGGAGCGGTGCGCCCGGGTCACGGCGCGTGCACGCTCCTCGCGATCACGCAGGGCAGGAGCGGGTAAGCATGGCACACACGGTTCGTCTCCTTCGCGTCGCAGGGCTCGCGGCCGCGCTCTCCCCGCTCGCGGCGCGCGCGGCGGATGTCGTCGCGATCCCGCTGGGCGATCGGCTCGAGGTCTTCGAGGTCGCGGATCTCGACGCGCCGAGGGCCCGGGGCGCGACGAGGCTCGACGCCGCGCCGACGCGGATCGTCAATAACAGACTGCAGCTCATCCCGGATCGTGGGGTGAACCCCTTCGCGGGCGCGTGGGAGCTGACCGACCGCGTCGCGGTGCGGGCGGACAACCGCGCCGCCGCGGCGCGCGCCGTGGGCCTGCCGGACGCGTCGTTGGTGCCGATCGACGGGCAGGCGGGGTGGTACACGATCGAGACCGGGAGCGTGCGCGCCGCGTCCGCGGTCGCGCGGACGCTCTCGCGGGCGCCGGGCGTGCGCACCGCGGAGGTCGTGGTGACGCCCCCCTTCGAGCTGCGCGACATGCCCGGCGACCCGCTGCTCGCCGACCAGTGGCACCTGCTCAACACGCAGGACCCGGGACGCGATGTCCGCGCCGCCGACGCGTGGGCGCTGGGCTACACGGGCCTGGGCGTCACGATCGGCATCATCGAATCGGGCGGCTTCCTCACCACCCACGAGGACCTCGCGCCGCGGTTCGACGCGGCGATCAGCCAGCCCAACCAGTTCACCAGCTCGCACATGACCTCCGTCGCGGGCGTCGCCGCGGGATCGGGCGGCAACGGCGTGGGCATCGCGGGCGCCGCCTACAACGCGTCGCTCGCCCAGCGACTGATCGGCAACAACCTCACGACATCGCAGGCCCTCACCGCGTTCAACGACCGGATCGACATCAAGAACAACTCGTGGGGCCCCAGCGACGACGGCCGTTTCGACTTCCCCTCGGCGCTCATCATGAGTGCCCTCGCCAGCGCCGTCACGACCGGGCGGGGAGGCCTGGGCGAGATCATCGTCTGGGCGGGCGGTAACGGCGCGACCGCCGACGACCGCGTCGATTACGACCCCTACGCATCCAGCCGATTCGTGGTCGGGGTCGGGGCGGTGGGGGATGACGACCGGCGCAGCGCCTACTCCGAGCCCGGCGCCTCGCTCCTGATCAGCGCCTATTCCAACGGCGGATCGCGCGGCATCACCACCACCCAGTCCTCGGGCGGATACACCTCCAGCTTCGGGGGCACCAGCTCCGCCGCCCCCCTCGCCGCGGGCGTGATCGGGCTCATGCTCGAAGCGAACCCGGCGCTCTCGTGGCGCGATGTCCAGCACATCCTCGTCGCGAGCGCCAGGCCCGTCGACCCAGGGAGCGAGGGCTGGTCGGTCAACGGCGCGGGCCTGCTGCACAACGACGGGTACGGCTTCGGGATGGTCGATGCCCTCGACGCCGTCACGCTCGCGGAGAACTGGTCGGGTGCCGATCCCGAGATCTCGGGCACGAGCGGGGTCGTCCCCGTCAACCAGGCGATCCCGGACGGGAGCCCGGCGGGCCTCAGCGTTGCGATCGACATCGACGCGCCCGTGCGCTGCGAGTCGGTCGAACTCATCGTCGATATCGCGACCGAATCGATCGGGGACCTGCGGATCTCGCTGATCAGCCCCGACGGGACGGTCTCGAGCCTCGCCCGCCCGCGCAACGACCCGCAGGACAACTACGCGAAGACGCTGTTCACCAGCGTGCGCCATTGGGGCGAACGCGCCGAGGGCGAATGGACCGTCCGCGTATCGGACGAATCCGCGGGCAACCCCGCGGTATGGACCAGCGCCGAGATCCGCGTCTACGGCACCGACGCGGGGCAGGGGCCCTGCGGCGCCGCGGACCTCGCCGAGCCCTTCGGCGTGCTCGATCTCGCCGACACCCTCGCGTTCGTCATCGCGTTCCAGACCGCGAGCCCCGACGCGGACTTCGCGGCCCCGTTCGGCGTGCTCGACGAGAACGACATCGGCGGGTTCGTCGAGGCCTTCCTCGCGGGCTGCGACGGCTGAGCATCATTTAGGTTCGTGCGCACAAAAACGCCCGCAAGACGCGGGCGTTTTCCGTGTTCAGATTGTCATCGGGCTTCACCCCGTGTGGGCGACGAGGTCGTAGATCCGGCGCGCGTCCATGTCCCGCTCGTCGAAGGCGAGCGCCTGGCTCGCGGCCTCCTTCGCGCCCGCGGAATCGCCCAGCAGGTACCGCGTCGCCGCGAGCAGGAACCAGCGGTCGTTGTAGGTGTAGGAGCGGTCCGCGAGCCGCTCCTCGAGCCGCGACAGATCGGTCTCGAGGTCCAGCGCCGGCACCCCGTCCCGGGCGCGGGCGAACCCCGCGCGGACGGCGCGGCGCATCGCCCACTCCGCCTGGTCGTCGTGCCCCGTCGCGGCCCGCGCGATCGCGAGCCCCGCCTTGGGCGTCGGGTCGTCCGGGAAGCGCACGGACTGGTCGGCAAAGAACTCCCGCGCATACGCGAAGTCGCCCGCCTTCATCGCGTTCCACCCGGCGCGGTACCGCTGCGCGGGATCCGCGGGGATCACATCCCGGTAGACCGGCACATCACGCACGATGGGCTCATAGGTCGGCTGCTCGAACACGACCGGGCGATCCACCACGACCGGGCGCTGGATCACGACGGGACGCTGCACGACCACGGGCTGGCGCACGACAGGCGTCGGGCACACCACCACGGGGCGCCGCACCACGGGCGTGCGGTGCCGCGTCCAATAGCTCGACCCGAACCCGCCGTAGTGCCGCGTGCGATTGCCGATCCAGAAATCGTGCCCCGCGCGGCTGAAGCCCCGGTTGGCACCCCAGTAGCGGTCGCCGTGCCAGCCGCGGGTGTTGCCGATGCTGATCGAGAACCCGATGTTGGAGCCGCGGTCGCGGAACGCGGGGGTCGCGCAGGTGTTGTCAAAGCCCCGGTTGCGGCCCCGATCCCAGCCGCGCTGCGCGAGCGCGGGGGTCGAGATCGCGGCAAGGCCGATCAGGGTCGTGGCGAGACGGATGGAGCGGTTCATAGCAAGCACCTTTCTGCCGGCGGCCACGCGGAACGGATCAGCCGCGGACCGATTCCGGGGAGCACATCGGGTGAGCCCCCGGTGCGCACGCCGCGGGGCGATACCCCGCAGCGGTGAACCCGAGTCGGCCCGACGCGTTCTCAACGATCCACCACTCAACTTACCGGGAACTACGCAGGTTTCTTCCCAAAATCCGCCCGGATCGCCTCAGTACATTCACTGAGAGCCCGATCAGATGGTGTTCTTCATTGAGAAAAACGATTTATCAGGCGATGCGCGATCCTGTGCGGGGTCAACCCGCGTGCTCGGCGTTGTCGGGACGGGGCAGATCGCGGATCGGTGCGGCGGGGTTGCCCACGCAGACGGTCCATTCGGGGAGGTCCTTGAAGACGCTGGCGCGGGCGCCGACGACGGTGCCCTCGCCGATGGTGACGCCGGGCCCGACGAAGACATCCGCCGCGATCCAGGCGCGGGGCCCGATGGTGATGGGCATGGGGACGAGCGGGCGATCGGGGTCCTCGAAGTCGTGGGTCGCGCCGCAGAGATAGGCGTACTGGCTGACCGTCGCGCGCCGCCCGATGACGGTGCGTTCGACGCAGTAGCAGTCGACATCGTCCGCGAGGGTCGCGTAGGCGTGCATCTCGAGGTTCCACGGTGCCCAGACGCGCGCGCGCGGGTAGATGCGGGCTCGTGGATCGAGCTTCGCCCCGAAGAGCGACAGCAGCACGCGGCGCCACGCGAACAGGGGGCGCGGGCTCCAGCGGAACAGCGTGCCCTGGACGACACCCCACAGCGCGCGCCCGGCGCGGTGCCTGAAGGAGTGCGGGGAGGGCAGCGGGCGGTCGGCGTCGGTCATCGCGAAGGGTTCATCGGCTCGAAGCACGCCCCGGGCCGGGGTTTTGTGCCGGGTCGGGGGTGGTCAGCCGCTCAGCATGCCGGCGGCCTTTGTGCGCAGGCGGCGGAGCGCCTCGCCCTCGAGCAGATCGAGATGCCAGGCGCGCAGCTCGCCCGCGTCCAGGGCCGTCTCGACCAACACCCGGCGCGTCTCGGGGTCGTCGAGCGTCTCAACCGCCTGCTGGGAGACCTGGCGCCCCTCGTCCTCGCGTCCCGCCGCGAGCAGCGCAGCCGCGGTCTTCGCGACCCCCTCGCGGAAGAAGCGGCGCTGGGATTCCGCGATCTCGTCGCGCATCGCCTGGTCCATGCCGTCGATCTGGAGGTGCTCGACATTGCGCATGAGCCCAAACATGCGGATGTCCTTGTAGGGGTCATTGATGAGCGAGCCGTACAGCGCCCAGCGTTCCTCCTCGATGAGCATGTCCTCGATGATGTCATCGACGAAGGAGAAGGTGCGCTTCGCGGTGGGGCGGTGCTTGATGCGTTCGATCCACTGGCGGATGGGCTCGCGGTCGCCCAGCACGCGTTCGTTGAGAACGAGCCAGTCGCGGAGGTCGTCCCACGATTTCTTCTCCGCGTCGCGGAGGCGGTCCTCCGCCTCGTCGCGCAGGTCCGTGAAGGCCTCGCGCGCCGGGGGGTGGGCGCGCGCCAGCTGGTTCATGCTGGAGGCCATGAACGAGCTGCGGACGCCCGTGAAATTCGGGTCGTGGTCGAGCATGTTGTCCCAGAGCCAGGCGTAGGCCTCGGTCGCGGCGTCGTGCTGCCCGTCGCGGAGCAGCTCGTTCGCGCGGTCGAGCCTCGCGTCGATGTCGTGCGCGGGCGGCGCGGGGCGGTCCGCGAGCGGGACGATCTCCCCGCGCTCGGCCTCGCCCAGCCAGGTCAGGAGGGCGTCCGCGTCGCGGTATCCCACCACGCGCGCGAGTTCTTCATCGCCCCGGAAGAGGATCGTCGTCGGCATCGCGCGGATGCGGAGCCCGCCCGCGAGGCCCGGCATCTCGTCCACATCGACCGACACGCACACCGCCTTCTCGTTCAGCCAGTCGATGACGCGCTGATCGGTGAAGGTCGTGCGGTCCATCATCTTGCACGGGCCGCACCAGACCGCGGTCGCCTTCACGAAGAACAGCTTGCCCGACGCTTCCGCCTGCATCTTCGCCTTTCCGTAGGGCAGGTCGCTGAAGAACTCGGGTTCCGCGATCGCGCGGAGCGGAGACAGGATCAGCAGCGACAGCGCGAGCGCGAGTCCGACACGGGCGAACGGGGCGTGCATCGTTTCTTCCTTCCCGGGTGCGCCGATCGAGCCTCGGCGCATTCACAGGTCAGTGTACGAAGCCCGGTGCAGATCCGTTCAGGAAAACCCGGAGCCCACCCAGCGCGGGGGCGTGGATCAGCGCCGGCGCGCGCGTCCCGTCGCGGCGAGCCCCACGAGGCTGATCGTCGCGAGCGCCCCGGGCGTCGGCACGACGATGTTGTCGATCGCGCCCGAGCCTCCCAGCGTCAGCGTGACCTCATCGAACACGCCTCCGAGATAAGCGCTCGTGATCGGTCTGAAGCGGTTGGCGGAGTTGTCCCCGAACGCGATGCTGGCGTCGTAGAGCGACGAGTTCGCATCGGTGAACGCGGACAGGGCGACCGAGCCCACGCTCACGCCTTGGAGCGAGAAGTTCAGGATCGTGTTCCCGAGCGTGACATGCTCAATGTCCACCAGGTCGAAGCCGAACGAGCCGATCGCGCTCCCGAACGAGAAGACGATCTGCCCACCGGGGCGTTGTCCCTCGTCGTCGGGCGAGCTGAGGAATCCGCTTGTGGCGCCCGCGTTGTTCTCCGCGATGATGAGGACATTGCCCAGATCGGTGTTGCTGACCGACAGGTTGCCGATCGCCCAGTTCGGGCCCTCGAGGTCGGGGTCCGCGGTGTTGGTCAGGCGGGTGTCGAAGGCCGCGATGATGTCGAACGAGCGGTTGAAGTTCGTGCCCGAGATGTTCAGATCGGGCGCGTACTGCCCCCCGACGATCTCACCGTTCGCGAGGTCATCGAAGTCGTAGATCGTCGGGCCCGCGAGGGCGATCGAGGCGATCGCGAGACCGGCCGCAGAAACGGAGAATCGCTGCATGTCGTGTGCTCCCCCGGACGGTGCATGCCCCTGCGCCGCCTCCGGGTTGTCGATGTGCGTTCCAGAGCCGGGTGGGTCAAGGGCTTCAGCAGACGGAAGCGTGCGGCGGTCGGGTCGCGCCCCGCGCAGGCCTTCGAGGCCTCTCAACCCGCCCTGGGCATGCGGCGGAGCTCGCTGCGTCGGACCCAGGCGATGAGGTCGCGCAGTCCCGTGCGCAGGGTCCCGCCCTCGGCCCCGTCGAGCGCGAGCAGGCCGTACCGTCCGCCCGCGCCGTCGCCCTTGAGACTCCGGACGCGGCAGTACCCCGCGTGGACCGACGCGTCTTCGGGAGACTCGAACGCGACGCGGAGGACCCGCCCCATCCTGTACCGGGCATCGGAATGGATCCCCATGCCGATCGCGCTGACATCGATGAGCGGACAGACATCGTCTTCCCCGACGACGACCGAGACCCCGAACGCCTCGACCGAGAACCGCTCGAGCACGCGCTCCTCAGCGGTCGCGGCGACCCCTGTGGGCACGAGACGCAGCGCCGGCGCGCCGTTCGTTTCGGTGCGCACGATCGTCGCGGGCTGCTGGCAGAACCCGCCGGGCCCGTGGAAGTAGACCACCGCCTGCCCGTCCCCCGTCGGTCCCGGGACGAGATCGGAGGGATCGGGGACCCCGTCGAACCGGCACAGCGCCCCGTCGGCATCGCTGCTCCAGACCGTCGCGGGGTGGAGCAGGTGCCCGTCGTCGGAGCCGAACGAGATCCAGATGTGATCGCTGGTGCGCTGCATGGACGGATACCCCCCTCGCAGTGGTGAGACGGAGGGAGATCGGGCCCCGAGACGGGCAGCGCCACGCGGCGGTCTGTTCGTGATCGCCCCGCGATCGGGGTGGGTGAGCTGCGAGGGATGCCGGGGGAGAACGCGACGCGGAGGGCGCGTTATCGGCGCCGAATCACATCCGTGCGTCCGCGTCGTTCCGGTGGGCGCGGAACCACGCGATCGTGCGTTCCAGGCCTTCCTCGAACCCGACCTTCGCCTCCCAGCCCATCATCTCCTTCGCCCGGCTCACATCCAGGCAGCGCCGGGGCTGGCCGTCGGGCTTGGTCGAATCCCACCGGATCTTGTCCTCGATGGTGTCCT
Organism: Phycisphaerales bacterium UBA7812; assembly: GCA_002480345.1. GTDB lineage: Bacteria > Planctomycetota > Phycisphaerae > Phycisphaerales > UBA1924 > UBA1926. The sequence continues at coordinate 18,517 of DLBY01000083.1, forward strand.
CGTCGGCGAAGCCCGTGAGCCGCGCGATCAGGTGCACGAGATCGCGGATCTTGATCTCCATGTTCGTGCCCAGGTTGATCGGGGTCGGGTCTTCCATCTTTTCCGCGGCGGTGAGGATGCCGTCCGCCGCGTCCTCGACATACAGGAACTCCCGGCTCGCGCTGCCGGTGCCCCACACCTCGAGAAACTCGTCGCCCCGCTCCTGCGCTTCGACGCACTTGCGGATCAGCGCCGGGATCACATGGCTCGAGTGCAGGTTGAAGTTGTCCCGCGGGCCGTAGAGGTTGACCGGCAACGCGTAGACCCCGTGCAGGCCGTACTGCTGCTGGTAGGCGTCGAGCATCTGCCAGGCGGCCTTCTTCGCGACGCCGTACGGCGCGTTGGTCACCTCGGGGTACCCGTTCCAGAGGTTCTCCTCTTTGAACGGGACGGGGGTGAGATTCGGGTAGGCGCAGATGGTCCCGGTCTGGACGAAGACGGCGCCGCGGTCGGCGAACCCGTCGAGGCGGGCCTGCTCGATGAGGTGCAGCGCCATCGCCATGTTCGCGTAGAAGTAGCGTCCGGGGTTCTCGCGGTTGGCGCCGATGCCGCCCACTTCCGCGGCGAGGTGGATCATGACATCGACCTTGTTGCCCGGGAAGGCCTCCTTGTAGAGACGCGTGCAGGCCTCCTCGGTGGTCAGGTCGAAATCCTTGCGCCGGGGGACGAAGATGTGCGACTCGGGCACGCCGCGGGCCTTGAGGCCCTCCTGCACGAACGAACCCAGGAACCCCGCGCCGCCCGTGACGACCACCCGCTTGCCAGACCAATCGAAGCTCATCGCACGCTCCCGCGAAACCCGCTCATCCCGCAGCGGCGACTGTGCCGAAGGGAGAGGGGGCGATCATACGGCACACGGCGGGGTGATCCCACCCGCCCGCGTCATCGCAGGAGGGCCCGAGAACCCGCGCCCGACAGCGGGCTTGACGCCCGATCCTGTTCTTCGGACACCCCGCGACAAGACATGACCAAGGCTGAGCAGACAACTCCCGAGCGGCCCCCGCGACGCGGTCCGGCGCGCCGCGCGTTAAACCTGCTCGCGTGCGTGTGCGAGGGCGGACTTCTGCTGATCCTCCTCGCCTGGCTGCTGGGCCGCGTCGTCAGCGACCGGTTCCTCTGGACCCAGTACCTGGGTTGGATGCCCACGGAGCCCGTTGTCATCGCGGTCCTGCTGCTGCTTCTCGTCGCGGCGCTGCTGCGCTGGGGGCGTCCCCGCGTGCTCCCGGTGGTCGCGGCTGTGCTGGCCCTTGGTTGGATGCTCGCGGCGGAATGGCGCGTGCACCGCGCGGTGCTCCCGGGCCCCGCGCGGGGTCCGGTCCGCGTCGCGTTCATGAACATCAGCCATCGGGGCGGCGACGCCTCGCTCGATCCGCTCTTCAACGCGGGGACCGACATCGTCATCATGAGCAATGTGCACCCCCAGCCGATCTCCTTCGAGCGGATCTACGGGGTCACGCACCAGTCGCTCATGGAACGCACCATCGGGCGCACCCCGGGTGAGGCGCCCCCGGGGGAGGCCCACATGGCGCGCGTCGGGTTCTTCCATGTTTATTCCGAGCACCCGATCCGCCGCCGAGCCGCGGCTTTCCTGGGTGAGCAGGAAAGCTGGATCGAGGGCGACACCCGCGGCGGGGGCACCGTCGTCCTGCTCGAGATCGACACGCCCGGGGGCCCGCTGGTCGTGTGGGCGGTCGACATGCCCAGCACGCTCGGCGCGTCCCGCCGCGCGATGTTCGAGCAGATGCGTGCGAAGGTCGACGGTGTCACCCGGGTGCTGACGATCGACGCGGTGGGCCGCTGGGTCGCGAGCGAGCTCGACGCGCGCGACCCGATCCGCGCGCCCGACCTCGTCGTGGGCGATTTCAACACCCCCGCGTACGCGTGGTCGGTGGAGCGCTTCGCGAGCGGCACGCGCGACGCGCGCGCCGACGCGGGCTGGGGACCGCGCGGGACCTTCCCCGCCGCGGGACCGTTCCCGGGGGGGATCCCGCTGTTCCCCATCGATGCGGGCCGTCTGGGTGATCGGGTGCGCGCGACGCACGCGTCGCGGCTCCGTTGCGACGGATGCCGGCACATGGGCCTCGTCTACGACCTGGGTTTCACGCGCCCCTGAGCCCCGGGATCCGCGAGCCGAGGCGGTTCCCGACGACGGCGCGGATCCGCTGGAGGAACTCGTTGCAGACATCGCGTTCGAGGATCCAGACCGCGGGGAGATAGAGCACGCCGGTGATCGCGACGACGATCAGCGCGCCCAGCACGCCGTTCACGACGCCCTCGCGCGGGAGCAGCGTCGACGCCCACCACCCCAGCCCGCACGCGCCCCCCGCCGCGAGCACCGGGACCGCGAACACGCGGATCGTCGAACGCACGGGCGTCTCGCTCCGGCTCAGCGCGATCAGCACATACAGCACCCCGCCGAACCCCGTGATCACCCCGATCGCGATCGCGACGCCCATCGGGTCGCCCCACGCGAGGGCGCCGATGATCGCGCCCGCGGTGTAGAGCACCGCGAAGATCCAGTTCAGCAGGCTGAACATCCCGAAGCGGCCCTGCCCGCGCAGCATGCTCTCCGCGGGTGAGATCATCAGGCGACCCGCCATCCCCACGCTCAGCACCACGATGAACGGGATCGTCCCGTAGAACCGCTCCGGGACGAGCGTGTGGATCAGCGGGTCGCTCACCGCCGCCTGCAGGAAGCACAGCGGGACACCCACCACCGCGAGCATCCGCAGCGCGCGCACGAACGCGGCGTTCTGCCGCCCCGTCTCGCGCTGGATCTTCGACAGCGTCGGGAACAGCACGAGGTCCAGGTTCCGGCTGAACAGCATCATCGACTGCCGCGAGATGCTGTTGCCGTAGACATAGTGCCCGACCGACCCGAGCCCGGGGAAGACGCGTCCGAGGATGATGATGTCGCCCTGGAGGGTGACGGTGCGCGCGACATCGGCGCTCATCAGGCGGATCGAATCCCCGATCAGGTACTTCCAGCGCCGGAACTGCGGGTTGAGCCGGACGCGCGGGCGTGCGTACGCCCAGAGCACCCCCGTCCGCGCCGCGGAGCAGACGAGGAACGGGAGCACGAAGCTCATCGCGCCGAGCCCCATCCACGCGAACAGCACGGTGAGGATCATCAGCCCGCAGTTGTAGAGCGATTCGACCGTCGCGAGCAGACGGAATCGCATCCCCCCCTGCAGCAGGCCCACCGGTGCCTGGCTGAGCGACTGGAACATGGTCGTGCCCGCCATCACGATGACGAGGTCGACCATCTGCCAGTGCCCATAGAACTCCGCGATCAGCGGGGAACAGACGATCATCAGCGCCGTCAGGAGGTAGCCCACGATGCCGGTGAGCCAGACCCCGGGGTTCACCCACTTCCGCGCACGGTGCTGCCGCCTGATGATGATGTCGCGCACCCCCGCGTTCCGCAGGACGCTGACAAACTGCGAGACCGTCAGCACATACCCGAACAGCGCGAAGTCCGCGGGCATCACCAGCCAGGTGAGCACGAACATCCCCGCGAACCGCACCCCCCGGACGAGGATCGTCTGCGCCGCCATGAACGCGAAGCCCTTCGCGGCCTTGTCCGACAGGCCCTCGCCTCGCGGCGCGGGCGCGGTCGGCACGGTGCCCGCTTCCGGGGGCGGGCTGTCCGGGTCGAGCGTCTGGCCCGGCGTCGCGTCGCTGGGCGTCGCCGCGACGGAGACGCCCTCGGGTCCGCCGCCCGCGGGGCCGGGCTCTCCCGCGTCTGAGTGCCCCGGGTCTGGGTGCGTCGCGTCTGGCATCGGTGGGGGATCGCTGGGTCGGTGTGGGCGCCGTCAGGCCGGCTGCGCGTACACCGCGTCGTCGGCGGGATGATCATACGACTCGGCGTATTCCTCGAGCGCCTCGTATTCCCGCGCGTCCTTGATCGCCCGCGCGTGCACCTTCGCGAGCAGCAGGAACGACCAGAACGGCGCCGCGATCGTGAAGTAGTTGCCCTGCTTGAGCGAGATCAGGAACTGGTAGAGGCAGAAGCCCACCAGGATCGCCGCCGCGGAGAGCTCGGTGGGATAGTCCTTGTACATCCGCAGGAGCTGGATGCCCGCGCGGGCGGTCAGGTAGAGGATGACCGAGAGCAGGAAGAGCCCGATGAGCCCCTGCTCGGTGATGACCTGCACCGGCATGTTGTGCACATAGGGCGTGTCGTCGAGCTGCCAGTAGTACTGGAACGCGGAGGTGCCCAGCCCCTGCACGATCGCGACGGGGTTGCCCAGCCAGTGCCCCAGCATGGTCGTGATGAGCTGCCCCCGCACGCCCGCGCCCTCCGTCAGCGCTTCGGAGCTGAACCGGGTCGCCGCGTCCCGCGTCGTCGCGAAGGTCAGCACCAGCATCACGAACACGATCACCACGCCCACCGAGCCCGACACGGTGAGGAACTGGACGGTGTTCTTGATCTGCCGTGCGAAGGGGAACATCACCACGCCGCAGAAGATCGCCCCGATGAGCTGCCCCCGCGAGCCCGAGAGCAGGGCGATAGTGAGCCCGACGGTGATCGCGGCCGCGCGGATCAGGTTCACGAACAGCACCATCCGCTCGGGCTTGTAGAGCATCCCGAAGATGACGATGGTCCCGCCCAGGCTCGCGGTCGCGAGGGGGTTGAGGATCTCGGCGCTGTCCCGTCCGCCGGTGGTGTTCTCGATGCCGAGGCGCCCGCCGAACATCGTCGTCTTGGGGCTCGCGAGGATGAGCAGGATGATGATCGTCCCGATGAACATGACGGGGACGACGAGGCGTCGGAACCCGATCAGGTCGTTGAGCAGGAGCCCCGGGAAGATGAGCAGCAGGCCCAGGTAGGGCAGGCCCTTGATGAGCGCCTCCGTGCCGGGGGTCGTGTCGGGCGCGAACGCGATCCCGATCATCGCCCAAAGGAACAGCGCGATCGTCGCGAACCAGACGCCGTTGAAGTAGCCCCGGAACGGGCGTCGCCCCGCGAACAGCGCGGACCCCGCGCCCAGCACCGCGAGCCCGCCCACCAGCAGGTTGAGGAACTTGGTGTTGGTCGCGAAGAAGGGCGACGCGGTCGTGAGCAGCTGCTCGAGCGGGTAGAGGATCAGGACGAACAGGATCGCCCACTGGGGGCGGAACAGGGTGTAGATCACCCCGAACGCGAGCCCGAGCACAGACGCCACCAGGATCAACGCGCTCATGCCACCGCTCCAGCCGCCGCTCTCAGAAAGCCCCGCCCGCGCCCCGTCGCGGGGCGCCGGTCGTTATTGATCGTGCCCCACGAACTCGGGCATCGCGTGCCCCGCGTCCTTGAGCGTCTTCTCGCGCGCCGCGAGCTCGACATCCGCGTCGACCATCATCGCCGCGAGCTCCTCGACGCTCGTCTCGGGCTCCCAGCCCAGTTTTTCCTTCGCCTTCGCGGGGTCGCCCAGCAGCAGGTCCACCTCCGCGGGGCGCAGGTAGCGCGGGTCGAACTCGACATGGTCCTCGAAGTTCAGGCCCGCGTGCTTGAAGGCCATGTCCGCGAACTCGCGCACCGTGATCGTGCGCCCCGTCGCGATGACATAGTCGTCCGCGGTGTCCTGCTGGAGCATCATCCACATCATCTTCACATAGTCGCCCGCGAAGCCCCAGTCCCGCTTGCTGTCCAGGTTGCCCAGGAACACCTTCTTCTGCAGGCCCATCTTGATGCGCCCGACCGCCCGCGTGATCTTGCGGGTCACGAAGGTCTCCCCCCGCCGGGGGCTCTCGTGGTTGAACAGGATCCCGCACGACGCGTGCATCCCGTACGACTCGCGGTAGTTCACCGTCGCCCAGTGCGCCATCACCTTCGCGCACGCGTAGGGGCTGCGGGGGTAGAAGGGCGTCGTCTCCGTCTGGGGGGTCTCGACCACCTTGCCGTACTGCTCCGAGCTCGACGCCTGGTAGTACCGCACATCGATGCCCGAGCGCTGCGAGAAGTCCCGCGCCGCCTCCAGCAGCTTCAGCGCGCCCATCGCGACCGTCTCGGCGGTGTAGATCGGCATGTCGAACGACACCCGCACATGGCTCTGCGCGCCCAGGTTGTAGATCTCGTGAGGGCGGATCTCCTCGAGCAGCTTGCTGAGCACATTGGTGTCCGTCAGGTCCCCGTAGTGCAGCTTCAGGCTCCCGCCCTTGATGTGCGGGTCGAGGTAGATGTGGTCGATCCGCCCCGTGTTGAACGACGAGGCGCGACGGATGATCCCGTGGACCTCGTACCCCTTGCCGATCAGGAACTCCGCCAGGTACGAACCGTCCTGACCCGTGATGCCCGTGATCAACGCCCGCTTGGCTTCCGACATCGCACGCACTCCCGCACGGACGCCCCTGTGCGCCCGGTCTTGCCGGTCCTCCCCCCGTTCGGGAGATCGCCGGCCGGCGCCGCGACCGGTCCGCACGCGCGGAACGCTCGCCGCTCTGTCAGGGTGTCGGCTCCCCGGATCGCCGGGTTGAGGCCCACATCCCGCTTCACCCACATCCCCCGGCGTCGTCCCACGCCGAGACCCGCCCCCGTCCGCGGGGCGTCCGGACCGACGCACCCGCCGGGCCCACAGCCTACGCACCACCCGATCGGATGTTCGCGCCCATCCCCACCAAGATCAGTCACCGGCGTCATTTCCCGCGCCGGGGCCCGCCGTGTCGTCCGCCCAGCGTGCCTTCCACGCGTCGGGCCACAACGACCGCAGGGGCGTCTCGATCGAAGGCTGGCTCTGCTTGGGCACCACGATCCGCTCCTCTGTGCTGAGCTTGATGACCGTGATCCCGGAAAGAAACACCACCAGCCCGATGAGCCCCAGCGTGCGCACGAACCGCTCCCGGTCCGAGGCCCGGACGCGGGCGACCGCCGAGGCCGATGCCAGCGCCCCCCACATCAGGAGCATGGGCTCGTGGTACCGGGTCCACGCGTTCTTGGGCACGCTCACCGCCGCGGCGAACGCGACCAGCGCCCCCAGCAGGATCCAGCGCCGACGCGCGTCCAGGCCCGCGAGCCATCCCGTGATCGCGACCACGCCCGCGACCCCGAGCACGAGCACCCCGAGATTGGTGTGCCCCGCCAGATCGGGGGCTTTGTCTAGGAGGTTCCACAGCCCGCTGTACCGCCCCGCGGCCCGGTCGTAGGTCGTCGCGGGCCCGACCAGCACCGCGAGACCCCCGATCAGGGCGAGCGCGAGCACGCCCCGCCGCTCGCGGAGCATCGTGACCCCCCCGCGCCACCAGAACCCGACATGGAACGCCCCGATCACGCCCATCTGGGCGAGGATGATCGCGGGGGTCGCGGGGTTGGGTCCCTTCATGTAATCGTGGTAGATCGGGACCGTCAGCCCCCCCCAGAGGCGGGCGAACCAGAGCAGGGCACCCAGCGCGGGCAGGGCACACAGAATCATGACCGCGAGGCGGCTCAATCGCAGCGCGGGGCGGGTCAGCAGCGCTCCGATCTCATGGAATCCGCTGGACTTGGGCTCGAAGGCGCTGCCGAGCCACGCCGAGGCGAACAGCACGCCCAACGCCCAGAGATGGCTCTGCCTCGTCAGCACCAGCGCGAGCAGGATCGCGCCCCCGCCCAGGTAGAGCCCCAGGTCGGCACGGGGTCGGAGCGCGAGCAGCAGGATGCCCAGCACCCCCAGCCACGCGGCGTTATCCGGGAGGATGTACACCCCCGCGCTGAACACATAGAGCGAGGCGATCAGGCTGAGCCCCAGCAGGGTCGCGGTGACCACGCCCTGCCTCCCCCGGGTCAGGGTGAGGCTCAGCCAGCGCGTGAACACAACGAGCAGGCCCACCGTGAACAGGGCCCCCGTCGCCTGCAACGCGACGGGGGAGGGGGAGACGAACCGCGCGACAACCGCCAGAACAAGGTGGTAGGCGGGGGTCGTCGCGGAGAGGTAATCACTGACATCCGGGGTCGGCCACTGTTCGGCGAACCGGAGCACCGCGGGCTCGTGGTAATTGAGCTGGTCGAACCGCCCCCGCCCCCGGTCGTGCTGGAGCGCGATCATGGGGGCCGCGATGAGCAGGAACAGCCCGACGACGATGAGCGTGGGCCACCAGCTCGCTTTCTCGGTGTTGGAGGTGGGATCCTGCCGATCGTGCACTGTCCGAACCCTCGCGCTGCCTGAGGTGTACGCCGACCGTGATCGGGTTCAACGATCGGGCCCCGTCGCCCGATGGTTGATCGGTACACTTCCGCGTCCCGGAACCGTTATGCCGCTCTCATCTGTCATCTCGGCCCCGATGGCCCTGCTCCACAGGCCGATCTACAACCATCGGCTGCGCGTGCTGCTCGACGCGATCATCCCCCACATCAGGGCCGGTGATCAGGTCGTCGATGTCGGGTGCGGCAACGGGACCCTCGCCCACGCGATCGCGACCGACCCGCGCACCCCCGAGGGGGTCCGCGTCCGGGGGCTGGAGCGGTACCCCCGCGGCGGGGAGCCGGTCGAGGTGATCCCCTACGACGGCGAGCGGATGCCGTTCGGGGACAACGAGATCGATGTGGTGATCGTCGCGGATGTTCTCCACCACGAGCCCAACCCCGATCACCTCGCCGACGAGTGTGCGCGCGTCGCGGGGCGCCACCTGATCGTCAAGGACCACCAGGTCAAGGGCGTGCTCGCCCAGCAGCGGATCAGTTTCCTGGACTGGGCGGCGAACGCGCCGTACGGCGTGCCCTGCCTCTACCGGTACAACACCCCGAGCGAGTGGGTCGCGTTCCGCGAGCGGCTGGGCATGGATCCGGTCGAGGTGCGCGACGGGATGCGGGTCTACCCGATCGTCTTCGAGCAGATCTTCGGCGGGTCGCTGCATTACCTCGCGGTGCTGACGCCCGGGGGGAACCACCCGGACGGTGCGGCATGAGCGCGCCCGACGCGTCCGCGAGCCCGGGCCTCGCGCGGGGCCTGCTGAAACTGGCGCGCCCCACGCAGTGGTCCAAGAGCGTCTTCGTCGCGATCGGGCCCTTCTACTGGCTCACAGACAACACGCCCGAGGACATCTGGGTCTTCGTCGCGGATGTGCTGATGGCGTGCGTCGCCTTCGCGCTCGCGTCGAGCGGGTGCTATGTCTTCAACGATCTCGCGGATGTCGAGGAGGACCGCAACCACCCCCGCAAAAAGAAGCGTCCGATCGCCTCGGGCCTGGTCCCCGAATCGCTCGCGCGGTGGTACGCGATGGGCCTGTTCGCGGGCGCGGCCCTGCTCGTCGCGCTGCTCCCCTCGGCGACGCGGTGGGCGACGGGCGCGTTCCTCGTCGCGTATGTCGTCAATGTGCTCGCGTATTCCGCGCGTCTGAAGCACATGGTCATCGCGGATGTGCTCAGTCTCTCGATGGGGTTCGTCCTCCGGGTGCTGGGGGGCTGCGCCGCGATCTCGATCGCCCCCTCGACCTGGCTGCTCAATGTCGTGCTCTTCCTGAGCATGACCCTCGCGTTCGGGAAACGCCTGGGCGAGCGGCGCACCGTGACGGGCGATGTCGCCTCCATCCGGGGGGTGCAGAGCCAGTACTCCGATGAGCTGCTTCGGATGGCGGTCGTCGTCACGGGCGTCGGGACGCTCCTGACCTACGCGGGCTATGTCACCACCCGGGAGGCGGACTTCGCCTGGCCCGCGGGCGCGGCGCACGGCTTCAACCTGCTCTGGCTCACCCTCATCCCCGCGGTCTACGCCCTGCTCCGCGCGATGCTGCTTCTCGAGGCGGGGCGCTACGACGACCCGACGGAGCTCGCGGTCGCGGATCGGCCCTTCAAGGCCGCCGCCCTCGTCTTCGGGCTCATGATGATCGTGCTCTGGTGGATGGTCCGGGCGGGCTGATCGGGGCCCGCCGGACCGGGTCGCGATCTCGCGTCTGCGTGGTTGGTGACCGATAACCCCCCGGAGGGCGGGATGATGCGCACGAGCGCGAGGGAACATTCTCGGGCCCAACGGCGTTTTGTGGGTTGCATCCTGCGACGGAAGTCGGTGTAGTAGTGGAGCACACGGACGGGGGGTTCTCGGTCCGTGGGCACCCGTGCACCGCACGAAGAACGCACGCGTCGCGGCTCGGCAGCCCGGAAAGGCCCTCGGGAGGGGGCGGGGCGGTTGCGGCCGCGCGGGTTCGGCGTCGGAGCCGCGGGGTGCTCGGGGGATTCGCCGCATCCGAATGCGGCGGTTCGTCCGAAAAGGCGACAGGTGGTCGCCACAACGCCGTCTGTGTGCGTCGGCGCGCCGCTCGGGGCGCCAGCCGCACAGGGGATGGACGGCACAGGCGGCGGGGAGGGCGTGTGGCCCGGGCCCGCATTCGGTATTCGCGTCGGCGGTTCGCCGCCGTCGTGACGCAGACACGCGGGCGTCGCGCCGTGGCGCGGGGCACACGCACAGAACGGTTCTTTCAATAAGGGAGTCTTCACCATGACAGATTCGAAGCGAATGCCCTGGGCGCGTGCGGCGCTGGTCGCGATCGCCGGCACGACGGTCGCGCTCGCGGGCGCCGCGGCGCCCCAGGCGCGTCTCACGGAGGGGTCGAGCCACACCCCGGCGGACCCGATCCACGAGGGCCCCTCGGGCAGCGAGAACATCGACTTCGGCGCCATCCAGCGCGCGATGGCGGGCGGGGGCGGGGGCGGCAACGACCGCGCCAACGGCAGCGACTGGGACAAGATCAGCAAGGGCTTCGAGCGCGTCGTCAGCACCACCAACGGGCAGGGCTTCTACGACATCTGGGTCAACAAGGAGACCAACCAGATGCTCGCGGAGCTCCCCCGCGGGTTCGCGCGACAGAAGCACTTCTTCGCGATGACCGTCTCGGGCGGCGAGATCTTCGCGGGCCTCCAGGCGGGCGACATGTATGTCTACTGGAAGCAGTACGGCGACGACCGCCTCGCGCTGGTCATGCCCGAGATGGGCGTCCGCTCGAACGGCGAGCAGTCCAGCAAGGACTCCGTCGAGCGCATCTTCACCGACCGCGTGATCCTCGATGTCCCGATCCTGGGCAAGGGCCCCAACGGGCAGCCCGTCATCGACATGGACAACCTGCTGGTCAACAACGCGACCCGCTTCTTCGGCGGTTCGGCCCGCGGCCTGCGCGCCAACCTCAAGGAGATCGCGAAGGCGAAGAGCTTCCCGGAGAATGTCGAGCTCGCCTACACCGTCCCCGACGCGTCGGGCAAGATGAAGACCTTCCACTACTCGATCAGCAACATCAAGGGCACGCCGGGCTTCCGCCCCCGCGAGGCGGACGAGCGCCTGGGCTACTTCGTGACCGCGTTCGAGGACCTGGGCAAGTATGACCGCAACGAGGTCAACACCCGCTACATCAACCGCTGGCACATCGAGAAGGCGGACCCGAGCCTGAAGATGAGCCCCCCCAAGGAACCCATCGTTTACTATGTCGAGCACACCGTGCCGGTCCGGTACCGCCGCTATGTGCGCGACGGCGTCGAGTACTGGAACGAGGCGTTCCGCAAGATCGGCATCGACGGCGCGATCGAGGTCCGCTATCAGGACAAGACCACCGGGGCCCACATGGACAAGGACCCCGAGGATGTCCGCTACAACTTCATCCGCTGGCTGAACAACAACATCTCCACCGCGATCGGGCCCAGCCGGGTCAACCCGATGACCGGCGAGATCCTCGACGCGGATGTCGTCCTCACCGACGGCTGGATCCGCGTGTTCACCTACCGGTGGAACGACATCCTGGGCGAGCAGGCGATGGAGGGCTTCGGGCCCGAGACCATGGCGTGGCTCGCCAAGAACCCCAAGTGGGACCCGCGGGTCCGCCTCGCGGACGCGAGCGAGCGCCCCGAGGTGATCGCGAGGATCCAGCGCCGGGGCGTCACCCGCTTCGGCGGGCACGCGGCGGCCGCGGTCGACCCCCAGATGATGGGCGACGACGAGTACGACGGTCTCGCGGGGCGCATCAGCCAGGTCAACGGCCGCTGCGATGCGGCGCGGGGCAAGGCGGCGCAGCTCGCGACGGCGCGTGCCCATCTCGAGCTGCTCGGCGCCGTGGCGCCGCTCGTCTTCGCGGACACCGACGGGCAGTCGCCCGAGATCCCGGAGGACATGCTCGAGAAGATCAAGGCCGAGCTCGAGAAGAACCCCGAGCTGATGGCGATGGTCCCCGATCAGTTCAAGGGCGTGCTCGCGGAGGCGGAGACGACCGCCGAGGCGGGCGACGAGCCCGAGGACACCGACGGGGACGAGGGCGCCGAGGACGAGGGCGACAAGCCCCAGGTCGAGCCCGGCGATCTGATCGACGGGGTCCCCGCGGAATTCGTGGGCCCGATGCTCGCGGAGCTCGTCGCGCACGAGGTCGGGCACACCCTGGGCCTGCGCCACAACTTCAAGGGCTCGAGCGCCTACGAGCTCGCGGAGATCAACACCGAAGAGTTCAAGGGCGAGACCCCCTGGAGCGCCTCGGTGATGGACTACAACGGCATCAACATCTTCATGCCCACCGAGGACGGCTCGACCGGCAGCACGCAGGGCGATTTCTCCTCGATCCACATCGGGCCCTACGACTACTGGGTCATCGAGTACGGGTACACCACGGGTGATCCCAAAAAGGTCCTCGAGCGCGCGGGCGAGCCCGGCCTCGACTACGCGACCGACGAGGACACCTGGGGCCCCGACCCGCTGGCGCGGCGCTACGACCTGTCGAAGTACCCCATCGACTACGCCCGCAACCAGATGGAGCTCGTCGGGCAGATCCGGGGCCGCCTCCTCGACGGGTTCGTCGAGGACGGCGAGTCGTGGAGCCGGGTCCGCCAGGGCTACGGCATCGCGCTCTCCGAGCATGTCAAGGCGGTGTCGATGATGGCGAACTGGGTCGGCGGCGCGCATGTCTACCGCGAGAAGAAGGGCGACCCGCACGGGCGCGCCCCGATCGAGGTGGTCGATGCCGCCAAGCAGCGCGAGGCGCTCGACTTCGTCATCGACAACACCTTCTACGACGAGGCGTTCGGGCTCTCGCCCGAGCTGCTCGAGTACATGACCGTGGACAAGTGGTGGGACAGCGGGAACCTCTACGACGACCCGACCTTCAATGTCCACGACCGCGTGCTGGGCATCCAGTCGTCCGCGATGACGATGATCATGAACCCGCAGACCCTGCGCCGGGTCTACGACAACGAGTTCATCGTCCCCGAGGACCAGGACGCGCTGACGCTCGCCGAGCTGATGGGCCAGGTCACCGAGTCCGCGTGGGGTGAGCTCGACGAGGGCGCGACGGGCCGCTACACCGCCCGCAAGCCCATGATCAGCTCGATGCGCCGCAACCTGCAGCGCGAGCACCTCGAGCGCCTCATCGATCTCGCGCTCACCAGCGAGACCTACGACGCGGCGAGCAAGCCCATCGCCACCCTCGCGGCGATGCATCTCCGCGAGCTCAAGGGCAAGGCGGACTCCCTGATCGAGAGCGGCAAGCGCGTCGATCCCTACAGCCTCGCCCACCTGCAGGATGTCTCCACCCGCATCGGGCAGGCGCTCGACGCGCAGTACATCGCCAACCAGCCCGACCTCTCGGGCCTGTCGATCCCCAGCTTCCTGTTCGGTCAGCCCGCGCAGGACAACGAGTGATCGCGTGATCCCATCCTGATTCAGCCCAAGGGGCGGCCCGCGCGGGCCGCCCC
>DLBY01000083.1:32464-32628 GCA_002480345.1 Phycisphaerales bacterium UBA7812
GGCGGCCCGCGCGGGCCGCCCCTTTTTCGTGCGCGCCCGCTATCCTCCGGGCGCATGGCGCGTTCCCCCGGAAACCAGCCCAGGCCGAACCGCCCCGCGCGGGACGAGCGCCGCCCGTCCGCGGGCGCCCGGGCGCGGGCGCTGCTCGCGCAGGGCCGTGCCGC
>DLBY01000152.1:0-259 GCA_002480345.1 Phycisphaerales bacterium UBA7812
GGGCGGATGCTCCACCTCGCGATGGCGAGCAACCCGAGCCACCTCGAGGCGGTGGGCGCGGTGGTGCTCGGGCGCTGCCGGGCGAAGCAGCGGTTGCGCGGGGACCTGGACCGCAAGCGGGTGATGCCGCTGGTGATGCACGGCGACGCGGCGGTGATGGGCCAGGGCATCGTGGCGGAGATCCTGAACTTCAGCCAGCTCGAGGGCTACACGACGGGCGGGACGGTGCACATCGTCGTGAACAACCAGATCGGTTTCA
>DLBY01000152.1:569-3508 GCA_002480345.1 Phycisphaerales bacterium UBA7812
ACAACCAGATCGGTTTCACGACGCTGCCCGAGGACGCGCGGTCGAGCATGTACTGCACGGATGTCGCGAAGATCATCGAGGCGCCCGTGCTGCATGTGAACGGGGAGGACCCCGAGGCGGTGGTCGCGGCGGCGAAGATCGCGGCGGAGTTCCGCCAGCGGTTCAAGAAGGATGTGTTCATCGACCTGCAGTGCTACCGCAAGTACGGGCACAACGAGCAGGACGAGACGAGCTTCACGCAGCCCATCCTCGCGTCGATGATCAAGAAGAAGAAGAGCGTGCTGGAGCAGTACCAGCAGCGGCTCCTCGACGAGGGCGTGATCAACCAGGCGGACATCCAGGCGATCAAGCTCCGGATGGACGAGGCGCTCGAGCGGGCGCAGCACACCATCAAGTCCAATCCCCACGATCCGATGATCGACCCGGGCAGCTCGCGCTGGGTGGGGCAGAGCCACAAGTTCTCGTTCACGCCCGCGGAGACCGCGGTCCCGATGGAGGTGCTCGAGGAGGTGTGCGGCGGGATCGGGCGGGCGCCCGAGGGGTTCAAGGTCAACCGGAAGCTCAAGCCCCTGCTCAAGTCGCGTGGGGAGCTCACGAAGACCGGGGACATCAGCTACGCGGACGCGGAGCACCTCGCCTACGGCACGCTGCTGCTCGAGGGTTACGGGATCCGGATCAGCGGGCAGGACTGCCGGCGGGGCACCTTCAGCCACCGGCACGCGGTGTTGCGCGACGCGGACACGGGCGAGGCGTTCACCCCGCTGAACAGCATCCGCGAGATGGGCGTCATCGGGACCGAGATCGCGCCGGGCACGATCGGCGGGGACGGCAAGCCCCGCCAGGGGAGGCTGTGCGTCTACGACAGCCCGCTGAGCGAAGAATCGGTGCTCGGGTTCGACTACGGGTATTCGCTCGCGGATCCCGACATGCTCGTGATCTGGGAAGCGCAGTTCGGCGATTTCGTGAACGGTGCGCAGGTGCTGATTGACCAGTTCATCGCCTCGGCGGAGGTGAAGTGGGACCGCTGGTCCGGGCTGGTCATGCTGCTCCCGCACGGGTACGAGGGCGCGGGGCCCGAGCACTCGTCGTGCCGGATCGAGCGGTTCCTCGAGCTGTGCGGCAACGACAACATGCAGGTGGTCTATCCCACGACCGCGGCGCAGACCTTCCACATGTTCAGGCGGCAGATGAAGCGCGACTTCCGCAAGCCGCTGGTTGTCGCGTCGCCCAAGAGCATGCTGCGGACGAACACGAGCCATATCTCCGAGCTCACGGAGGGGACCTTCCAGGAGATCCTCGACGACCCGATGTTCGCGGGCGGGTACGGCGTCGAGAAAACGCTGGACCGTAAGAAGGTGAGCCGGGTGCTGGTGTGCAGCGGCAAGATCTATCACGAGCTCGACAAGCGCCGCCGGGAGATCGGGCGTGCGGATACGGCGATCCTGCGTGTCGAGCAGGTGTACCCGTTCCACAAGGAGCTGCTGGGGCAGGTCCTCGAGCGGTATCCCAAGAATGCCGAGCTGATCTATGTGCAGGAGGAGCCCCGCAACATGGGCTCGTATCTCTTCGTCGCGGACCGGATGGAGCACGCGATGGGCCTGAAGGACCTCGTGTACATCGGGCGTCCGACCTCGTCGAGCCCCGCGGTGGGCTCGAAGCGGGTGCACAAGATCGAGCAGGAGAAGATCATCAGCGAGGCGATCGGCCCCGAGCCCGAGAGCGACGGGGCGTCATCGAAGGACTGATCCCGGGGGACGATTCCCCCGCGAACGCCCGGACGATCGGGCACACGAGGCGAGCATGGCGACGGACATTGTCATCCCCACTGTCGGCGAGTCGGTCAACGAGGGCGTGATCGCCGCGTGGACCAAGGGCGACGGGGAATGGGTCGAGCGCGACGAGACGGTCATCGAGCTCGAGACCGACAAGATCACGATGGAGATCCCTGCGCCCGCGGCGGGCGTGCTCTCGCACGGCGCGAGCGAGGGAGACACCGTCGAGGTGGGCGCCGTGGTCGGCTCGATCGACGAGAGCGCCGAGAAGCCCTCGGGCGGGGGCGGGGGCGCCGAGGCGAAGGCCGAGAAGAGCGAGAGCGGGGGGGATTCCGGCGGGACCGCGGTCAAGGAGAAAACCGCGACCGACGATTCCAAGAGCGACGGCGCCGGGGCACCCTCGCCCGGTTCGTCCAACGGCGCGGCGGCGGCCTCGAACGGCGCGGCGGGCGCGGAGACGAACGGGGATGTGCGCGCAACCCCGCTCGCGAAGAAACTCGCGAGCGAGAACCAGGTCGACCTCCACAGCGTGCATGGCACGGGGCCGGGCGGACGCGTGCGCGAGCAGGATGTGCTCGCGTTCGTGCAGCGCGGACCGGCGGGCGGCACGAGCGGAGGCGTCGCGGGCACGATCGGCGGGAGCGCGGGCGGCGCGACAGCGTCGGGCGGCTCGCGCGAGGCGACGCAGGAAAAGATGAGCCCCATGCGCCAGCGGATCGCGTCCCGCCTCGTCGAGGCGCAGCAGACCGCCGCGATGCTCACGACCTTCAACGAGGTCGACATGACCGCGGTGATGAACACCCGCAAGCAGTACAAGGAGCCCTTCGCGGACAAGCACGGCGTCAACCTCGGCTTCATGAGCTTCTTCGTCAAGGCCTGCGCCTCGGCGCTGCGGGCCTTCCCGATGGTCAACGCGTTCATCGTCGAGGGCGAGGGCGGGAAGCCCGCGATCGAGAAGCACGACTACCAGGACATCGCGATCGCGGTCTCCAGCCCCAAGGGTCTCGTCGTGCCGGTGCTCCGCAACACCGAGGGCATGTCGTTCGCGACGATCGAGTCGTCGATCAAGGACTTCGCGGTCCGCGCCAAGGACGGCAAACTCGGCCTCGACGAGATGCAGGGCGGCACCTTCACGATCACCAACGGCGGCATCTTCGGCTCGCTGAT
>DLBY01000152.1:3810-3976 GCA_002480345.1 Phycisphaerales bacterium UBA7812
CGGCGGCATCTTCGGCTCGCTGATCTCGACGCCCATCCTCAACCCGCCCCAGTCGGCGATCCTCGGGATGCACGGGATCAAGAACCGGCCCGTCGAGGACCCCGACAACCCGGGCCAGATCGTGCTGCGTCCCATGATGTACCTCGCGCTGTCCTACGACCACCGG
>DLBY01000152.1:4274-4486 GCA_002480345.1 Phycisphaerales bacterium UBA7812
CTCGCGCTGTCCTACGACCACCGGATCGTGGATGGGGCGGACGCCGTGCGTTTCCTCGTGCACATCAAGGACGCGATCGAGGACCCGAAGCGTCTGCTCTTCGACCTGTGATCGGCGCATGTCCGGCGGGCTGCGCCATCACGCGCTCAATCTCCTCGCCGCGGCGTTCGTGCTCGCGGGGCTTTCCATCGCGATTCGAGGGGGCATGCTCG
>DLBY01000152.1:4808-4957 GCA_002480345.1 Phycisphaerales bacterium UBA7812
GCTGCGCGAGATCGGGGCGGTGTACGACGCGAACACCGCCGACGCGCTCGCGGAGGCCGCGGTCAGCGAGGACGAGCGCAGCGAACGGATGTCGGGGCACGCGCTCGGTTCGCTCATCGGTCTCGCCTCGCTGAGCGTGGGCGTGCTGC
>DLBY01000046.1:0-14073 GCA_002480345.1 Phycisphaerales bacterium UBA7812
GACCCGACCGGGATCTCCGGGTCGTTCATGAGTGCCTTCAGGCGATCGCTCGCGCGTCGCATCGACCGCTGGGCACGCAGCAGATCGCCCTTCCGGCTCTCGACCGTCGCGGTCGCGTCGGCGACCTGGGCCTGCACCGCGTCGAGCACCAGTCGTGCCTTGATGTCCTCCCGGACTTCGATCCCCCGATTGAGCTGAGCGGTGACGATCGAGAGTTCCCGGTATGCCCGCACCAGGTCCCAGTACGCGTCCTCGGTTTCTGTCACCGTGCCGATCAGGCTGGACTTGAGGGCCGCGATCGACGCCCGCTCCGCGTTCCGAGCGAGGCGCACCTCCGCGAGCCCCACATCCGCGCCGAACCCCCGCAGCAGGGGCTGGTCGAGCCCGAGCGTCAGGTTGACCGAGGTCCCCGGGTTCGGGTTGGGCAGCACACCGAACGCGGTCTGCCGCAGATCGCTGTACACGATGTCGTTCGAGACGCTGAACTGTCCACCGGTCACGAGGCTGCGGCGGAGGCCTGTCGTCGATTGCACGCTCTGCAGCGCATCGGTGACCTCGTTGAGCCCGGGGATGAACCCGGGGCCCGCCTGGGGGGTGTCCCGGTCTGTCCAGGTCAGGTCGCTGAAGAAAACCCAGTCAAAGGCACTCTCCGCGGCGGTCAGCGTCGCTTCACTGATCGCCGGTCCGAGCGTCGCCTCCTGCACCGCGAGGTTCCGCTTGACCGAGGATCGAACGGCGCGGTGGAGCCCGATCGAGACCGTTTGGGCGGGCCCGCCCTGCAGGTTCTTACCGAGGATCGAGGCGTCCTCCGATCCCGTGGGATACGCGAACGGGTTGTACTCGCGTTCGATCTCCTCGAGATACTCCGGCTTGATCTCCAGATCACGCGAGGCGCTCTCGCGGGCGAGCCGCTCTGGTCCGCGATCGGTGCTGAGCCGCTCGATCTCGGCTTCCAGCGATCGCTGGACAGCGCTCCGCAGCGATGCCTCGGCATCGTCAGAGATTGGACCCCGGCACCCCGTTGCGCCGATGACCCCAAGAGCAGCCCCGCCGATCGCGAGCCCCGCATACGCCCGCTTCAATCCGACACTCGTGTGCTTCATCGCCGATTGTACCTCTTGACCCCCGCGGATCGTCCGTCTGTCGCGTCCCGGCGCGGTAAACTCCGGGAAGCCTGAAGGAACCATTCCATGCGCACGGTACACACTGTCATCGCACCTTACATCTTCGCGATTCTTCTTCTCGTCGGTCTGAACGCCCCCGCAGCCGCACAAGTCGAGCCCATCGACCCCGTCTGGATGGTCGCGACGCGCGAGGCGCCGCTCCGCTGCGGCGAACTGAGCACCTTCTACAAGGTCGCGGATCTCAAGCCCGGGCAGCTCGTCCGCGTCGACGGGCGATCGACCCGCTGGGCGCGGGTCATCTATCCCGAGGACCTCTACGGCTTTGTGCAACACCAGAACGCCCGCGATGTCATCAGCGATGAGTCCGGACCCCGCTCGCTGACCGTCGGGGAAATCTCCGACATCAAGGCGCCCAACCAGATCTCGGGCTTGACCGGGAGTTGGCGGTCGATCTATCTCGGGGAACTCGCCGCGGGAACGCGGCTCGAGATCGTGGGGGAGGCGCTCGCCAAGGACGGGCAGATGGTCGGGTACAAGGTCCGCCCGCCCGTGCCGCCCGCGGTGGACCACCCGCCGCATGCCTTCGTTCAGATCGCCGCGCTCCGCGACGCCACCCAGGAGGAGATCGACGCGCACCGCGCCGCGCTCGAGCGGAAGAAGAACCAAGAAGAAGCGGGGGGGGATGAAGACGCGGCCTCGCCGGACACGATGTCCGACGACAACCCGGCGCAGCCCAAGCCCATCCGCAACCCCGAGAACTCGGAGACCGGGATCTCGTCCGAATCGGAAAGCGCGGCGGAAACCGACGCCGGCACGCAATCGACCGAAGCTGAGCCGAGCGAGCAGGCTTCCGACGAGGTCGACCCGGAGCCGCAAACGGACGAGTCACTGGTCGAAGAGATGATGATCCCGACACAGGAAGACCTGTCCGAACCCGAACCCGCCACCGACGACGGCAGCGAGACGACCGGCGAGAGAGCCGATGAGGCCGCGTCCGAGGCCGAGAACGCCCCCGGGCGCGAGCCGACCGCCGAACCGGTTGCCCCGGCGCGTCGCGATTACCTGCTCTGGGAGGAACTCGAGCAGACGCTGACGCGTGTCCGCCGCGCGGGGGGCAAGACCCTCGAGGACAGCCTCGATGAACTCATCGCGGAGTATCAGCGGAGCCTCACGAATACGCAGACCGCATCCGTCCGCCAGGCCCTCGGGACGAGGCTCGACTGGCTCCGTCTGCGCAAATCCGCCCGCGACCAGCGACTCGCGCTCCAGGCGGCGCTGCAGGACGCGAAAGACTTCCGCTCGGATGTCCAGCGCGAGCGAGAGGCGTGGCGCAGCGCTCGCGGTTACGACATCGTGGGGCGGCTCGTGCCCAGCGCGATCTACGACGGGCAGACCCTTCCCAAGATGTATCGGATCGTCGCCGCGGGCGAGGGCGGACTCACCCGCACGATCGGTTATGTCCAGGATCAGCCGGGCATGAATCTCGACGCTCTCGTGGGCGAGGTCGTGGGCGTTGCCGGCGACGCGAAACTCGATGACGCGCTCAGGCTGCGTGTCATCACTCCGAGAGCGATCGACCGATTCCGCCCTGCGGCGGTCCAGCCCTGACCGTCGTGAGGGAGGGGCGGGTCCGCGAATCGTCAGCGTCGGGCGGGATATCCCGCGGGCGCCGCGCTCGCCGTCCCTAGAGTCGTCCATGCCGTCGCACGGTCAGGGACTCCGATTCGCCCACGCGATCTCCATCCGGAGAGACGCCGCGGCTGCGACGACACAACTCGCGAAGGCGATCTCAAGCAAACTCGAAGGTCCTCCGGACCTTCTCATGATCAACGCTTCGGGCGATCACGCCTTGGGCGCCGCCGATCTCGCGACGATGCTCAGGCACGAGACCCAGGCTCGGTCCGTCATCGGGTGTTCCGCGGCCGGTGTGCTGGCGGGCACGGCGGAAATCGAGCAGAAGACCGGTGTCTCGGTTCTCGCCGCCTCGCTGCCCGGGGTCGAAATCGTCCCGCTTTCGCGCGACACCCTGCGGAAGGTGAGCGACGAGGGCACCGAAGCGTTCATCCGGCATCTGCCGGCAGACCACGCGGGCCGGCACGCCGCAACCGTCGTCTTCGCGGATCCATTCTCGACACCCGTTGCGAGCCTGATCACCGGACTCGGCGCGGCGCACACTCGATCGGGGGAAGGCCCCGTGCTCTTCGGGGGTGTCGCTTCCGGCGCTGAAACCCCCGGCGGCAACACCCTGATCCTCGACGACGACGCGTGCTTCGAAGGCGCGGTCGGGCTCGCGCTGCTGGGCGATCTCCGCTGCGACATCGCCGTGAGCCAGGGGTGCAGGCCCATCGGGCCCAACCTCACCGTGACCCGCGCGAAGGGCAATTTGCTGCTCAGGCTGGATGATCGCCCCGCGCTCGAGGTGCTCCGCGCCGTCGTCCACGGGCTCGGGGAACGCGACCGCAAACTCCTCGCGGGCGGCCTCTTCCTCGGGCGGTCGATCCACGACTCCAAAGCCCACCTGGGTCGGGGGGATTACCTCATCCGGAATGTCGTCGGCGCGGACGAAGATTCGGGCGGGGTCGCCGTCGCGGACATCCTCCCGGAGGGCGCCACTGTCAGGCTCCACTTCCGGGACGCGACAACCGCGACCGAGGATCTCGAACTCCTCCTCGACGCCCAGCAACTTCACGGCCCGCCCGCAGGCGCCTTCCTGGTCACCTGCAACGGTCGCGGCGAGCGGTTCTTCGGCAAGCAGAACCACGACAGCGTGACCATCCAGCGGGCGTTCCTGCCCGCCGAGTCCGGCAGCGAAGCCGCGAAGTCGGGCGAAGCGATCACGCCGCCCTCGGCGCCCGTCCCGCTCGCGGGGTTCTTCGCCGCGGGCGAGATCGGTCCCATCGGCGACCAGAGCTTCCTGCATGGCTACACCGCGTGCCTCGCGTGCTTCAGGGAGACCGACGGCAACTGAGCGGGCGGCGACTGAGCCTCACCCCGTGGACCGCCTGGGGGGCGGTCACTCCACATCGCGCTGTTCGCTCGCGGAACCGAACGACCGCAGGATGTCCTCCCCGCGTTCCCAAGGCTTGCCCCGCTCGGCTTCCGCCCACGCGATCGCCTCGTCGGCGCTGAGGCCCTCGCGCTGCATCCGCAGCATCGCCCACAGATAGGTCGCCCGGCCACCGCTGGCGCAGTGCAGCAGCACCGGACCATCGTGCCCGCGCACGGCGTTCTCGAACGCCGCGACGGTGCCCGCGTCGAGCGTCGATCCGCTCGTCGGGATCCGCACATAGCGCACCCCGCGTGCCGAGACGGAACGCCCGTAGTAGGGGAGGTACGCCATCTCCTCGTCTGTCCGCAGGTTGACCACAAGTCCCCCCCGGCCCGCGGCTTCGCTCGCGAACCGATCTAGCGCCGCCTCGCTGGGCTGCCCCGCGATCCAGACGCCCTCCGTGGTCGCGGGTCGGAAGTCCTCCCACTGCATCAGCACGGGAGGATCCGGGCGTTCCGCGCGAGTCGGCGTCGCGACGCATCCCGCGAGCAGGGAGCCGCTCACCGAGACGGCGAAGAGAAAACAGACCATCTTTCGCAACGGTTTCATGCCCTCAGCATACCGGGACGCCCGCCGCCCGGTGCAGGGCGATACGATGCGTCCGGCGCGGACGATCGCGCGGAAAGAGAAGCATGCATGGTCGCCGGTCTCGGCTATTTTCCCGTCATTCTCCAGCGGTCCGACAACGACGACGCGAGCGGGATCCGCTGCAACTGGGACGAACGCCTGCTCCCCAAGCGCGACGAGCAGATCGACATGTTCTGGAGCCACAACCAGCCCAAGGGATGGGACAACGGGACCTACAAGGTTCGATCCGTCCGCTCGTGCATCCTCGATGCAGAGCCCGGGGCGCCACGGAGCCAGCCCGCGCACATCGCGGTCGATCTCGAACTGGTGACCTGACCGGTGCAACAACCCCGCGAGCCGAGGCACGGAGCTCTCGTGAAGCGAAAAGGGCGAGCCGTGAGTCTCCCAACCACGGCTCGCCCCCAGAGCGTCATCTGTTTGCGAGCGATCAGCGCCCGCGCCGGCGTCGCGACGCGAGCGTGAGCCCGGCGACACCGACCCCCGCGATCCCCGGAGCGGGCACATCCGCCGCGAAGTTTGCGCCGTCCAGCCAACCCTGCCGCCCCGACCAGTACGACAGCACGCCTTCGTCGTCGTATTCCGTCGTGAGCGAAGTGACCGGGTGGAGCCACACGCCCACGCTCGAACCGAACCCGATCCCGAACCAGTCCTCGGCGCCGCCCTCCCCCGGATAGGCAGGCGTGTGCGCGTTGATCAGCGTCGCGTCGAGCACCAGCCGCAACCGCCGCCCTGCGTTGTCATCGAGCACAGAGGCTTCGAGAATCGAGGGCGCATTCTCGAGCAGCGGGGAGACCCCGAAGATCAGGTCGGGCGACTGCGTCCCGTAGAGTGCCGATCCATCCCGGTACGAGGTCTGCGTGTTCATCCCGTTGTAGGCGAACGCGGAAACGCGGACATTGCTGACATCCGTCGCGTCGAAGTACACCAAGCCGAGCTCGCCCCCGTTGCCCTTGGGATTCGGGCCATCGTTCAACGCAAGTGTGAACCCTTCCGCGATCCGGTCCGAGAACGCGATCTCCCAGGCCAGCGTGCGGCTGACAGCGTCGTACGAACCCCAGACGGATTCGAACGCGCCGCCACTGTTGCTGAAACTGCCCCCATCGCCGGGTTCCCACGACCAGGTATAGACATCAGCGTGCGACGCGCTGCACGCCGACGCGATGACCAGGCAGAAGATCCGCTTCATTCCCAATCCCCTTGATCGGAGCAACCGAACCCAGACGAGGATCCGGCTCGGTCGACTGTTCCTACTGACGCAAGTGGTCCTATTCCGAACTCATGCGAGCCAGCCGGACCGGTCGATTGCGTCTCGCCGCGGGTCGCCCGCGCCCGTACAGATGGTCCGAGCGGACCATCCGGCGTCACGCTCGGACCCGCGCGTACGATCCGGCATGACCGAGAACGCAGCTACACCAAGCGCCGTGCACCCGGGCGCCCGCCTCCGAGAACTCATGGCTCAGGGTGTCGTCGCCGCCCCAGGCGCATTCAACGCCCTCGTCGCGCGCGCCGTCGCGAACGCGGGCTTCCACGCCTGCTATGTGTCCGGCGGGGCAACCTCGGTTGCCGCGGGAGTCCCCGATGTCGGGCTGCTCACCCTCGACCATTTCTCCCGCATCGTGCGAGAAGTCGTCACGGGATCGGGGCTGCCCACCATCGCGGACGCGGACACGGGCTTCGGCGAAGAAGAGATGGTGCGTCGCACGGTCATCGAATACAACCATGCCGGCGCCGCGGGGCTCCACCTCGAAGACCAGGTCTTCCCCAAGCGTTGCGGGCACCTCGACGGCAAAGCACTCATCCCGGTCGATCAGGCGGTGAGCAAGATCGAATGGGCGGCAAGGGCATCCCGGGACTGCTCGAACGGAGACTTCATCATCTGCGCTCGCACCGATGCGAAGGGTGTCGAGGGATTCGACGCGGCGATCGACCGTGCCGAGGCCTATGTGAATGCGGGCGCCGCGATGATCTTCCCGGAAGGGCTCTCCAGCGAAGAAGAGTTCGAGGCCTTCGCGAAGACGCTCCGTGAACGGTTGGGCGCGACACGCGTGCGACTGCTCGCGAACATGACCGAGTTCGGCAAGACCCCCATCATCCCCCTGGATCGGTTCGGCGCCATGGGCTACGACCTGGTCATCTATCCCGTCACCACGCTCCGTGTCGCGATGGGCGCCGTCGCGAGGGCCCTGGGCACGCTGCGGGAGCACGGGTCCGTCGAGCCGTTCCTCAACGAGATGCAGACGCGCCAGGAACTCTACGACCTCGTGGGATACGCCCCCGGGACACCCTGGGCGTTCCCGGCGCGATGAGACGACGATCCGCGGGGGATACGGGCGAAACCCGCCGGGCCCCTTTCCCATAGACCCTCGCATGCGGGGCTGCGCCACCGCTTTGATCTTGGGAGAACGCCCGAACCACCCGTGTGAAGAAGAAGGAGACCGCCATGCGTCGCATCACACTCGCCGCCGCCGCCCTGACCGCCGCCCTCGCCCTGCCCGGCTGCCTCATCATCGACGGCTCGTCGTCTCACGGGTCCTCATATTCGGGACACGGCGCGACCAACAAGATCGCCTTCGACCAAATGGTCGCGGCGAACACCCAGAACCGCATCGGAGAGCCCAGCGAGGTCGTGCTGGGCCGTTTCCCCGCCGAGCACATCTCGCTCGTTCATTCCGCGAAGACCGAATCCGGCGCGGACCTTGCGGTCTACAGGGTGTTCGCCCGCGAACGAAACAAAGGAACGCGCTTCGAGCGGTACCTCGTCTTCGAGAACGACAGCCTTGTCATGCTCACGGATGATGAAGGGCTCGTCGGCGCCCGGTACAACTACCTCGCGGACTGAGCGCCGACGACTCGGCGCGCCAACGATCCCCGCGTGCAACCGTCCATCCGACCGGCTACCGAATCGGATATCGCCCGCATCACGGCGATCACCAACGACGCGATCGAGCGATCGACCGCGCACTTCGCGACCGATCCCGATGATCCCGCGTCCGTGCTCGCGAGCTTCCGCGCGGATCGGGACCGGTACCCTTGGTTTGTCGCGGAAGACCAAGCTGGGTGTGTCATCGGGTTCAGCCGCGCCGCGCGATGGAAATCCCGCGGCGCGTACGACTGGACCTGCGAATCGGCGGTGTATCTGTCGCCCGAAGCACGCGGGAAAGGACTCGGGCAGCGCCTCTATGAGCGTTTGTTCGAGGAACTCGAACGCCGCGGTTTCCGCTGCGTCCTCGCAGGCGTGACGATCCCGAATCCGCCGAGCGAGCGCCTCCACGAAGCGGTCGGCATGAGGGTCGTGGGGGAGTTCCCCGCCGTCGGTTTCAAGCAGGGCAAGTGGCTCGCCGTCCGCTACTACTGCTTGAATTTCGGGGGTGAGGCGCCGCCCGCCCCGATCTCCGTGACCGGCCGCTCCGCGGGCGAAGGACGCCGGTAAACGCGGCGTGGATACGATTTCTGAGCGAAGAAGGGGAAGACCATGTCCAAGCACGCCGTTCTGCTCGAGGGGAAGATCGATCGCCGGGTCAAACTCTACTGGCTCTGGGCGACGCCCATCGTCTTCGCCTGCACCATCGTGCTGATCCCGCTCATCCCGATCTACCTGCTGATCGCCTGGTTCCTTGTCGATAAGTACATCGACAACATCGAGTGCACGCTGACCGAGCGGACCCTCATCATCAAGAAGGGCATCCTCAACAAGGTCGAGTCCACGGTCCCGCTCGAGAAGATCACCGATCTCCAGATGTTCCAGGGGCCCGTGATGCGATTCTTCGGGCTCAAGGGCTTCCGCGTCGAAACCGCGGGCCAGTCCTCGGGGCCGGGAGGGCATCTCGTCAACATGATCGGGATCGTCGACACCGACAATTTCCGCGAAGCCGTGCTCTCCCAGCGAGACGAACTCTCCGAGGGAAGGGCCAGCAGACGGGACGCCAGCGGCGCAACCTCAGGAGGTTCCCGGTCACCCGAGACCGGCGAACTCGTCGGGCTCGCGCGGGAAATCCGAGACAGCCTCGCAAGGATCGAGGCCGCGTTCGACCGAACGGGCGGCTAATCCAACTCGCGTTCCTGTTCGCCGAGCAACATCATCTCCGTCCCCGCCAACCGGAGGCGGAGCAGACCGAGCGCCGTGTTCACGCTCCAGGAGCGGATCGCGCCGCGTCCTCCCTTGAACACGAACCGCCTTGCCTCTCCCGAGATCACGCCCTCGGGCTTCCTCGACGCGCAGCCGATCCACACCGTGCCGACGGGCTTGTCGTCCGAACCGCCGCCCGGGCCCGCGATCCCCGTCACGCTCAGCGCATGGTCGGCACGGATGCCCGATGCCGCCAGCCGCTCGAGCGCGCCGCGGGTCATCGCCCGGGCGCACACGCCGCTCACCGCACCGTGCTCCGCGATCACTTCATCGGGCACGCCGACCATCGCGTTCTTCATGTCGTTCGAATAGGTCTGCCACCCGCCGACGAACACATCCGAAGAGCCCGCGATCGCCGTGACCGCGCCGCCGACGAGACCGCCGGTGCAGCTCTCCACGACCGCGAATCGCTCCCCGCGATCCCGGAGCATCTCGACGACCGTCTGCGCAAGTGCCTCCTTCGTCTCGCCCGCGCCGCTTTGCGTGACATCACGCGCCGCGAAGACGATCCCTCCCGCGTTCGAGGCCTCAAGCCGCTCCCGAACCTCACGCTCCGCGTTGTTCAGCGCCGCGGTCGCCGAGTCCGCATCGGGCCCGGTCGCTCGGATGCGGCAGGTCACCACCCCGAGACTCGCGGTCGTCCCGACAACGGGAAGGCCCCGCGCCCCCCGATCCCGGTCCATCAGGTCATCCAGGATCTCCGCGAGCTTCGATTCTCCGAGCCCGAAGGTCATCAACAGCCGCGCACGCGTGACCCCATCCGCGAGCGTGCCCGCGAACGGCGCGACGAACCGCTCGAACATGGGACGCATCTCGTGCGGCGGTCCCGGCAAACAGAAGATCTCCGCTCCCCGCCGCTCGTCACGAACCCGGATCCCGGGGGCCGTCCCGTTGGGATTCTCGAGCGCCGCGCCCGACGCCGGGCGCAACGCCTGCACACGGTTGATCGAGGGCAAGCCGCCCCGTCCCGCGAACCAGCGCTCGAGGTGCTCGATCGCATCCCCATCCTCGACGAGCGCGGCGCCGAGGAGCGTCGCCAGCGCCTGCCTCGTCAGGTCGTCGGCGGTCGGCCCGAGCCCCCCCGTGCAGACCACGAGGCCCGCCCGCTCGCCCAGGCGTCCAAGGGCGTCGCGGATATCCCCCAGATCATCCGAGACCGTGGCATGCTCGACCGCTCGCACCCCGAGCGAGAACAACCGGTCCGCGATCCAACGAGAGTTGGTGTCCAGCGTCTGCCCCAGCGCGAGTTCATCGCCGATGGACAAAATCGCAGCCGCCGCTCGTGGTGCCACCGCTCAACCCCCGCCCACGAGCGTGACGATCTCGACCCGGTCGCCGGGCTCCAGCACCCGGGCGTCCCGCTCCGCTTTCGGCACGACAACGCGGTTCACCTCCGCCGCGCAGATCGCCTTCGCAAGCCCGAGATCCTCGACCAGCGCCGCGACCGTGCATCCCTCCGCAACGCTCCGAGACTCGCCATTCACGATGATGTCCATATCCGACGGTACGCCCGCGCCCCGCATCCCGGCCCGCCGATCGACCGAATTCAACTGAAGGAGTGTGCCTCGGGACGGTACGATGCCCCCGCTCCAACGGAATCCCACGCGCAGATGCGACGCCAGACACCCCCATCTCCGATCCCCGCCGCCCGTGCCGTTGCCCGCTTCCTGTGCGGGCTCCTCGCGGCCTGCTCCCTCGTCGCGTGCGATCAGTCGCGGGCCAACTACCCCGCCTCCTCCCCCGAGCAGGCGATCGATTCAGCCCAGCAGATGATCCTCAACGGAGACGCCGACAGGCTGACCGATCTCGTCTACGCCGAGAACGAGGAGATGCGCTCGTTCCTGAACCAGGTCGGGAGCCTGCTCGCGGCGCTCCAGCGACTCGGAGAGGTCGTCGAGACCCGTTTCCCCGATGAACTCGCCGCGTTTCGCGCCGAAGCGGAGAAAGCCGCCGCCGAAGGACGATCCAATCCGCTCCTGGCGCGCCTCGTTGCCGCACGCTCAACATCCCGCAATCCCTCTTTCGGCGTGAGCCAGATCGACCGGGAGGGCCTCACGCTCGACACCGGCACCAAGGACCGGCGACCCAACCGACCGGGTGATTTCCTCGCCGGTCGCGCTTCGGATTCCCAGCGGGAGGTCATCAACGGCATCATCAAACAACTGCTCGCGGACCCTTACCGCTGGCTCGCCGAAGGGCGTGACCGGCTCGGCACGATCTACATCGCCGATGACAAGGTCGCCCTCACCTGGGATGACAAGCCCATCCTCCCCCCGTTCGGCCTCTCGATGATGCAGGAAAAAGGCCGATGGTTCCTCGTCGCGCCCACTTCCTATCCGGGCGTTCGGATGGTCATGCCCCGCAGCGCCGACGAGTGGTACATCTGGGGAAGCATGGCAAAGACGCTCGAACGCGTGGTCATCGATCTCGAGCGCGATGTTCGCTTGGGGCAGGTCCGCAACATGACCGACCTCGCCGATACCGCAACCGAGAAGGTCGCGATCCCCGCGATGCTCATCTTCTTCGCCTACGGCAACATGATGGAAGCGCGAAAGGCGGAGGAAGAACCAAGCCAGCCCGCCGCTCCCGAACCCCGCAAGGGGGCATCGCCCCGCGAGCGCGACGCGAACCAGCCGGATCCCGATCCGCGAGTTACCCCCGCCTCCGAGCCCGACGACGACGCGCCGTGAAGGTGTTCAGCTCCCAAACAGCCCGCCGTTGCGTTCCTGTCCGCCCATCCCGCCGATGCCGCTTCGGCGTCCGCCCATGGGCTGGATCTGGAGCCCGAATCCGGTCTCACCCGTCAGGTTGTTGTAGTTGATCGTCACCCCGAGCAAGCCCACCGGGAAGTCGCGCAGCACGCTGACCGCGATCCGCTGAAAGTCCTGCTCGCGGAAGTTGTAGGTGCCGATCAACTGGTAGTGGTACTTGTCCCCGAACGCGCCGTCGAGCAACGCGTTGCCGTAGGTGTCGTTCTGCGATTCGAGCTGCCGGAACTCGACACGCGACCGCAGCCGCTCGCTGTGCCGAACATCGACCCCGAGGCTGTTCCGGTCCTCGCGCTGGTCGTCCACATCCCAGATCGTCTCGCCCCCGATCGCGAACACCTCGCTCACCTTCCAGGTCCCCGCGAGCCGCACGAACTCGTCTGCGGCGCTCAACTCGGGCCTCGCCGAATAGAACCGACCGACCGGGGACCGCTCGAGCACATCATCGCTGAACCACACATACTCCGCGTCGAGCGTGAAGACATCGACCGTGCGCCACCGACCCGGCGCACCGCGCTGCGTCTGCCAGGTCTGATTGATCCCCGCGCGAACCGCGCTCCCCTCGATCAGCGACTCGACATCATCGTCGTACACCGGCAGGTCCGACTCGTCGATCGTCGTTCCCGCGTGCCACAGCGTGACGGTCGGCTCGATGATGTGCCGCAACCGGTGAATGTCGAACACCCTCGACTCAACCTCGTCATCGATCCGGAAGATCGAGGTGGAGAGGTTGACGCCCGCCGCGCCCCAGAGTCTGAAATCATCCGATTCCCCGGGGCTGAACGCGTCGAAATCGGTGTCGTACCCAGTAAACCGGCCCACCAGGAACGGGTTGACGACCAGCGGACCCGCGTTGAACTTCGTCGCGATCTCCTGCCGCGTGTCCAGCCGCGTCACGAACCCCTCGTCAAGCCCCTGTGCGCGAAACGCGTCGCCGATCGGCACGCCGGGATCGCCGCCGAACGCCCGCCGTGACGCCGCGGCGCGGTTGAGCCCGATGTCCGCCGGGTCGATCTCCTGGAATCGCAGACGCATCCGCGACGCCGACGCGTTCCAGGTGTGCATCAAGAAGCCAGGCCAGAGGTCGCCGAACGGATCGGTCCCGATCGACCCGAAGTCCACCTCGGGGAGCTTGTCGACCGCGTAGCCGGGAGACTGGGCGAGGTGCTCGTTGGGGATGAACCCCGTCGTCAATCCCTTGCCTTCGAGCGTGAGAGAGCTGTTGCCCTCGAGCCGCCGCAGGTACGCCCGCGTCGTCAACTCTTCGTCGTTCTCGCCGAGATCACGGAACAGGGCGGGGAGCAGCGCCTCGTCGGAGGAATAGAAACCGTTGAGTTGCAGGTCCCACTCGGGACGGAACCGCCAGAGGTGTCTCGCGACGATGAAGCCCCGCGAGTCCCCGTCCCGGTCGATCGTCTGCCCGTTGCGGAGCACATCCGTCCCGTTGTCATCGGGGATGTAATACCCGCGCACATCACCGCGGGCGTTGCCCCGGTTCCAGCGGGCGCTCCCGCCGAACGCGAACCCGCGGTCGGTGTAATAGTCGAGGTCGACACCCGCGTCGAACCCCCGGGGACGCTCGAGCCCCAGGAGCGTGAACGGATCCCACGAGGTGCTGAACCGCGTCCCGACGCGGTTGTTGTCCGCGAACCCGATCGAGCGGAGCGGGAACTGCTCCGGATCGCCCTTGTACCAGGGCCACCAGAAGAACGGCACCCCGCCCGCCCGGAGCGACACGCCCTTCGCCTCGACGATCCGGCGCGGCCCGCCCGCTCCGTCCGCCTCGGGGCGATCCTCGATCGTCATCCGCGTGGTCCCGATCGAGAGGTGGGGCTCCGCAAACGCGCTGTTCGCGTAGGTCGCCCGCTCGGCGCTGAACCGGTTCGCCGCCTCCTGTCTCACCACTTCCGCCCGCATGTACAGCGGCATACGGAGACGCTCGTCATAAGTGCGGAAGACCGCATCGATCAGCACCGCCCGATCCGCGCGCGTGTCGTAATACACCCGCGGGCTCCTCAGGGTGTACGACCCATCGGAGACGCGCACGCCGCCCTCGAGGTAGATCCCACGAACCTCCGAAACCGTCGCGCCGGAGAGAGACGATTCGAGAGGCCCCGGATCGAGAAACACCACGCCCCGCTCCGCGACCATCTCCACGACCCGCTCGGGCCCCTCGTGCTGGATGACCACCCCTCCAAGAAGCGTCACCGCGTTCGCGTCCTCCCCACGCTCCAGCGAAACCGAGTCACCCGCAGAGAAGAAGAACACGCCGCTGCTCGAGAAGATCCGCTCCGAGTCGGGTGTCGCTGCCGCGGGCGGGGCCTCCGAGGCATCCCGAGACTCTTCGCCCGCCGCGGGCGCGACCCGCCGCTCCCCGGGAGGGCGCTCGCCGGCATACCGATCACCCGGAAACCGTTC
>DLBY01000046.1:14370-33417 GCA_002480345.1 Phycisphaerales bacterium UBA7812
TACCGATCACCCGGAAACCGTTCGCCCGCCCGCCGCTCCGGTGTAAAAGGGATTGCACGATTCGATCGCACAACGGGCCTCGGCGTCGATGGAACCACCGATCCGGTTTCGTCGTCAGGCTTCGAATCGTCAGGTTCACCGGCCGTGTCCGGCGATACCGCATCCGCACCCTTCGGTGCCGCACCGGGCATCCGACGATCCAGAATCCACGCCGGAGGACGCAGGGCTTCCTCACGCTCATCGCGTTCCGCGCGAACGCGATCCGGGAACTCGATCGCCTCCATCGCCTCAGCAAACGCGATCTCCGCACGCTCGCTAAAGGCCGCCACTTCGCCCTCATCCGCGGGCCGACCCGACCGGCGCGCGTCAACCCCGAGCCGCACGGGCTCCGTCGCCGCGATCACCGCCTCCACAGGCAGCCGCTCCGCAGTGAACCCGTACGCCGCGGGCCCGCCGGGCGAGTCGACTTCTTCGAAGTACCCGAAAACCTCGTACACCCCGGCCGCATCACCGACACCGCCGACACCGATCGGACGGAGCCACAGCGATGCCCGACGCGCCCGAAGACCGTTGGGCCCGATCACCGCTTCTACATCCCGATCGAGCACGATCCGGATGGTCTCCGGCCCCCGCGGCTCCCGCACCCGCCACACCCACGCGAGGCGTGACTTGAAACCGAGCCGCCCGGTCACGACCTCGGCAGGCAGACGCACGCTCCCGAACGCCTCGCGCCGCGGCGGAGCCTCTCCGGCGTCCTGCGCCGGCGCGACGGGGACCGCCGCCGCCAGGCCCGCGACCAGGCCGATCACCACGCATCGACTCGTTCTCTGTCGCCATCCACGCATCATGCGTCCGCGTTCCTTTGCTCTCCGGCGCTCATCGCAATCCACCGACGATCCCGGAACCCGGATGCTAACCCAATCGACCCCCGCCTGCCGTGGGGCCCGGCTCGGCGCACAGAAAGGCCGGGACCCCGAGGCCCCGGCCGCGTTCAGTCCTCCGCCCGCTCGCCGTCGGGCGCCATCTTCACGAGACGCGGATCGAACCGGGCGACCTTCTCCACCAGGTCGCTCTGCAGCGAGAGCACCCGGCGGATGTCCTTGTACACCTTGGGGTTCTCGTCGATCCCCGCGCTCAGCAGCGTGACACCCCGCTCGCGGAGCAGATCACGCACATGCGCCCAGCGGAAGGTCTTCTTCGCCTGCGTCCGGCTCATCACCCGCCCCGCGCCGTGGCTCGCCGAGTCCAGCGATCCCGCCCCGCCCTTGCCGCGCACGATGAACCCCGGGTCGGCCATCGAGCCGGGGACGATCCCGAGCACCCCCTCCCCCGCGGGCGTCGCGCCCTTTCGGTGCACGATGTACTCCCGGGGCCCATTCCCCAGGTCGTGGGTCTCCTTCCAGGCGAAGTTGTGGTGGTTCTCCACATCCATGAGGACCTCCGCCCCGAGGTGGGCGGCGATAGATCGGTGAATGCACGCGTGGTTCGCCGACGCGTAGTCGCCCATCAGGTTCATCGCCGCCCAATACTCGGCCCCCGCCTCGGAATCCAGATCGAGCCAGGCCAGATGCTTGACCGCTCCCGTCAACTCGGGATGCAGCGACATCGCGAGCCTGGAGTAGTGATCGCACACCGCTGCGCCGGTCCCGCGGGACCCAGAATGGCTCAGCAGCGCCAGGTGCACGCCGGGTTCGAGCCCCAGCGCCTCCGCCTCGGCGAGGTCCTCGACCGTCAGCGTCCCGAACTCGACGAAGTGGTTCCCCGAGCCCGAGGTCCCGAGCTGTTCGGCGGCCTTGCCGCGCAGCCTCGTCGTCACAGGGCTGACCGACCAGTCGGCGTCCATCACCTCGTGCTCGCGCAGCCGACCGCCCACCGCTGATCGCGGGCCGCGCCCCTTCGCGAACGAGGCGCCGATACCGAACCGAGTCTCAGCCTCGATCGCCTTCGTCAGGCGCTCGCGCCCCGAGTCGTGGTCGAGCAGGCTCGCCGGCATGTCGAGCACCGTCATCTTCACCCGGCAGGCGATGTCCACGCCCACCGCGTAGGGGATCACCACGCCCTCGGTCGCGAGCACGCCACCGATCGGGAGCCCGTATCCCAGATGCGCATCGGGCATCAACGCCGCGGCGCGGGCGCAGGGCAGCCCGCTCGCCGCCGTGAGCTGGTCGAGCGACTTCTGGTCGAAGTCCTCGCCGACGCGTCCCCAGATATTGCAGGGAACCCGATCGGGCGGAGGGAGGCCAGAATTCAGTTTCTCATGAGTCATCGCATGTCCTTTCTAGACGATACCTTGTCAGAAGATCAGTCTCCATCGTCCTCGTCCGGAGCGATCGCGTAGACGCCCGATCCCGCCGAACCCTCATCGCAGTCCGTCTCCCCCTTGGCGCCGGGATCCTCCCCCTTGCGTCGAGCCACCTCGGCTCGGATCCGCTCGCGGTACAGGGCCGCGAACGACTCGTCGATCCGGGCCAGCCGCACCGCGCGGATATCGAGCGTCCGCGGGACGCCTAGCGGATCCTCGGCGAGGACCAGCGGAAGGCACACGCCCACCACCCGCAGAGGGGGCACAACGCGCCGGGGGCGCTCATTCCAGCGAACGGTCTTCCCGACAGCATCGTCGTCGGTGAAGCAGCCCGGCAGCGGGGTGTACTCCCGCACGAAATGCAGCACCGTGATGTCCATCCCGGGGCTCAGGTCCTCGGGTGCCAGCGTCTTGCAGACGGGCAGGTCCGTGCTCATGGTCGTTCTCCAGACGCGACCGACCGATCGCGGGATCGGCAGGGACGCGGAACCGAACGGGCGACGCGGAGGCGTCCCCGAACGCTCAAGTCACAGCAAAATCAGGTCAAGATCAAACGAATCGCAACAGCGGCATCAGCGGCATAGCAGCCGGTCTGAATGCCCTATCGCCGGTTCCTTGGCGGACGAGAATTGTCCGCTGAACCGGGGACCGGCGAGGCCGCGGGGGGCGATCGGGCGGGTGCCCGAGCCCCGGCGGAGGTCGCCTCGGCGGTCATCGCCCCGGTCCATCCACGCAATCAGACCGTCCGCATCGCGAGCCACATCGGCGGCTCGCACGGGGGTCGTCGGGATGGAATAACTCGGGGCACGCACGCGATGGTCCTTTCGGGATGAGCCGCGAGTATTGCAAAGCCGTCACCAACGGTCAACACAGGTCCGGAAAAATATTACATTGACCAGAGCCCTCGGTGACACAGTCATGTCACCGCACAAGACAAAGCCCCGCTGCGAGCCGGGCCTTCAAGTGCTCACTCCCCGAACCCAGAGACCCTCGCAACCCGGGCTGTGTCAGGGGCAGCCCGCGGTGAACGAACCAACGAACGCGGTGATGTCCACCAGGTCCAGCACCCCGCTCGGCTCCGCAAGATCGGCAAGCGAACTCCCCGTGGTAAACGCAACCACGAACGCGTTGATGTCCTGCAGGTCAAGAAGGCCGTTCCCGTCGATGTCAGCCGGACAACAGTCGCCGCGCAGTTCGCACAGGTCGATCGTCACAAACTCACCCGGGCCGACATTCCCATCACCGTCGAGCGACGCGGGCGTCTGCGCCAACAGCGCCCCGCCGTCCTGCGTGGCGTATCCCAGCGAAGCCAGCGACACCGTGCCGGGCATGCCGCCGAACTCGGAGGAAAGGTCGATCGTGCCCTCGAGCACCGTACCGAGCGTTGCCTGCGCGGCGCCCTGCTGGTCGAACCACGCGTGATACCCGTTGCTCTCCTCGTTGCCGATGAACGCGTCCCAATCAGCGACGGTGCCCGCCTTCGCCCACATTGCGGGCTGGACGATCCGGGGAGACTCCGCAACGAGCAGGAAGCGATCGATCCCACCCCCAGCCGGGATCGTCGCGACATACAGCGTCGTGCCGTCAACCCCAGCCCACAGACCAACGCCGCCGTGATTCGCGACAAGCGTCGCGCCCGCGTCTAGCACGCCGTCCATGACAAAGCCGCCGCCGGCATCGCCTCCGTCGACGCTGAACGCCCAGTCCTGCCCCGCGTTGTTGTCCCAGACGCCCGCCCCGTCGTTGAAAACCAGGTTGAGTTCGGTCGCCGACGACAGAACAGGGATCGTCACTTCCCACACGCCGTCGCCGTCCGGGTCGCTCATCGCCGGGTCCACCCCGATGACAGGGTTCCAGCCGTTAAAGCCGTAGTGGAGGAACACGCCGGACGCCCCCGCGAGCGGGCCGCCCGAGGCGTCGTAGGCGACGGTGACATCCCGGCCCGCGACCGGTGGTGCGGGATCAACGCTGACGCGGTCGCCCCCGCCCCCTCCGCTGCCCTGCCCGACCCACACATGCATCATGTCGCTCTTCTCGACATTCCCCAGCGTGTCTTCCGCTTCGATGTAGTAGTCGATGAGTACATCGGTCTGCCCGCTGATCGTCGCGCCGTAGCGTCGAGCTTTCACGCTCGCGGCCAGCACCCCCGCGGGCGTCGGCACATCCACGCCCGTCATCTCGATGCTCTGCCACGCCCCGACCTCGGGCCCGCCGGCATAGGTCTCGTTCTGGACCGACCCCAGCGGGTTCACGCCGTCCGCGTCGATACGCCATTTCAGCGTGACGCGCGTCAGCCCCGAGTAGTCGTGCGCGAGCGTCCAGACCTCGAAATCGCTGGGCTCGGGCGTCGCGCCCCACTCGAGCCCACCCGGGTTGTAAGGCTCCCGCTGCGGCGCGAACACGGTGGGGGGGGTCTCGTCCACAAAGAACGCCGCGGCGAGGGCGGGGTCGGTCTGGTCGGTCGCGAGGTTGCTGCCCCGCGTGACATTCGAGTCCCAGACTTCCGTCCCGTCCCAGTACCAATAGTCCGATGCCTGCGCGACGAGCAGATAGTGCCAGGCGCGGTGGATCGCATCACCCGAACCGGTCAGCACGCTGGTCATCTCCGCGGTCGAGTCCAGATCGATCGGGTCCAACTGCTCGAGCGTCAGCACATGGTTCCGCGCCGCGACGAGTGCCGCCCACGAGTTGATGTCGGGGCTGACCGCACCCGCGGACACATCGCCGCCCAGCCACTTCTTGAACTCGGGGTCGCCGTTGTCGGCCCCCGCCCACGACCCGTCCTCGATATGGATGACATCCGCCGGATCGACCGGGAACCGGTCAAGGTAGTCGTTGACCGTCGAGACCTCGTAATCCGGATCGGACTGGACCCAGTCCACCATGTTCTGGAAGTTGTGGTTGTAGTAGCCCTCGCTGCCCCCGCCGAAGTTGTCCCCGTCGTGGTGCAGCATCACGAACATCGGGTGGGCCGGGTCGTCGTTGTCGGGCAGATACGCATCCATCACCCGGTCGTACAAGAACGCGCCGTACCCGCCCCGCCCGTCCTCGTTGCCCTCGTACCGCGCCGCGGGAACCGCAACGATCCGGCTGATCGCACCCGTCTCCGGATCCACATGCTGGGCATAGTGAGGCTGGTAGCCGAACGGCACGGAGACGCGGCTCGGCGCCCAAAGGTTCTGCAACTGCACCCATCGCCCACCGTTCGCCGCCGGGTCGGGGTTGATCTGGTCGGCGCGGTTCGGTTGGAAAAGATTGCTCGCATTGGTGTGGGGATACCCCACGCAAGCGCGGTCAAAGTGGATGTTGTCCACCAGCACCCACTCGATCCCCTCGGCCTCCAGCGCCGGGATCATCCGCGTGCTGAACGCCGTCTCGGGCGGGAACAGGCCGCGGCTGAAGCCCGTGTTCCCCCCGGAGAACCAGGTCTGTCCGTGGATCAGCCTGTGCAGCCGCAATTGCATGCGGATATCACGCTCGCCGATCAGCGGCATCAGCGGGTGGTGGTAGCCGAACGCGACCATCTCGAGCCGCCGATTGCCCAGCGCGCTGAGATTGGATTGCGCAGCCCGGTACGAGAAGTCCCAGTTGTTCCACATGCCGCCGTTGATACCCGCGGCCTCGAGCGCGTTGAGGTTCTCGATCAGCGACCCGGAGAACGACACCTGCGCGCCCAGAAACGGCAGGTGGTCGCCCGCCTCGATCGCATTTCGGGGCCAACTCGTGTAGGGCCCGAACCGCTGATTATGCACTTCAGGCACGGAGAAACTGAAGTACCCGTCCGCCGCGATCGGATCCAGGTAGGGCACATAAATCGGCTGATGCATGTGCCACAGGAACCCGATCTGGATCGGCGCCGCCGCCGCACTTGCCAGCGCCCCGGCGCTCGCAAGGGCCGCGGCGCACGCCGAAACAGGACCACCAAACGATCGGCCGGACTTCAACATCATCAGCAGCACTCCCCGGGAACAGATCCAGACAGAACAGCATAACGGTTCGTATCCGCATCGCAACCAAAGAGGTCCCCAATACCGCGCCATCCGATCCGCGCAAGGGCAAGGCAGACCCGGCGCCGGCAGCGAGCGTTCAGGGCTCCGGATCCTCAGCCTGCGCCGCAGCGAGCACCAGCGACCGCAGCGACGCCTCTCCGGTCTCAAAGCTCATCCGCAGCCGCGGTCGCGCAACGGCGCAGGGCCACCGCGAGGGATCAACCCGCCGCAGCTTCGCCCAGTCTTTCCCCGTCACCACGATCGCATCGCACCCCGAAGCCCGGCTGATGAGCCGCCGGACCGTCCCCGTACCGAACGAGTCATGATCGCGGAGCACCAGCGTCCCCGCGAGCGCACCGCCCGATGCCCGCCGACTCGCCTCCACAAACGCGTCGGGATTGCCGATCCCGCACGCCGCGAACACCCGCTTCCCATCGAGCCATTCGACAGGCCTCGCGGTGTCCTCGCCGTCATGCAACACCTCGAGGTCCGACCACCGGTGCGACGCGACCACCACCGGCGCGTCGGTCTCGGCGCCGATCCGAGAGATCAGCCGGTCGAGTTCCCCGCGATCCACCCGCTCCGCATGTGTCACGACCACCGCGTGCGCACGCGCCAGCGACCCAACCGGCTCGCGAAGCCACCCCGCCGGGAGACAGGCATCCGAGAACGGGTCCCGCGACGCATCGATCAACACGATGTCGAGCTGCCGGGCAATCCTCCGATGCTGGAACCCGTCGTCCAACACCACGCAATCCACATCGTCACCGACCTCCGCGAACAGCCGGAGCAGGCCCTCGAGACGATCCGGCTGCGCGACCACCGGCACCCCGTCCCCGAACCGCGCCGCGTACTCCGCCGCCTCGTCGCTCACCCCGCCCCTCGATTTGTACCCCCGCATCGCGATCGCCGGTGCGTGCCCGGCCTCGAGCAGCCACGACACGATCGACCCGACCATCGGCGTCTTCCCGGTTCCCCCGACGCTCAGGTTCCCAACGCTGATCACCGGACAGTCGATCGTGACCACGCCCCGCCCCGCATCCCAGTTTCGGTTCCGCCGTGAGACCTCCGCCGCGTAGGCCCGCGAGACCAGCCCCGCCAGCGGTCGCATCCAGCCCGGGACCGGTCCGCAGTCAGCCATCGCGCGATCCCTCCCCGCGATCGGCGCCGTCCTCCCGCTGCATCGACAGCACCTCCCGCCGCACCGTTGCTAGGAACACCGCGTGCTCGTCCCGGATCGCCTCCGCCGCCCGCCGGCCGAGCCTGAAGTTGTTCAGGCCATCGACCAGCGCCAACAGCACCACGATCCCCAGCAGACCCGCGCAGGTCAGCCAGATCAGAACAAACAGCTTCTGGTCGTCAGGCGAAACCACCCCGAACGCGCACGCGAGCAAGGGCGTCAACGCGAGCATCATCCCGCCGTTCACACTCCGGATCCGGTATCGGCTCGCCGGGATCCGCTCCCGAGCCGAACGCAACGCGAGCAAGTGCCCCGCGACCACGATCATCGTGACCGCCGCGAGCGGCGCAACCAACCAGAACGGAAGAACAGCATCACCCTGCACCAACAAGCCTACGCCCGTGCAGCCGGGCCATCGTGAAACGCGTGAATGCCCGGCAGGCGCCCTCAGCCCACGAGCCCGAGCCCGCCCAAACGCCGCCCCAGCGCCGTCATCGGAAGGCCCACGATTGTCGTTCCATCGCCGTCGAACTCAATGGGCCATCCCGCTTCGAGCCGTTCGAACAGGTTGTACGCGCCCGCCTTGCCGCGCCACTGCCCGGTGTCCAAATACGACTCAATCTGCTCATCACCGATCACGCCGACGCGAACCCGTGCCCGATCGACGAACAGATCGACGATCCGCCCCGACCGAACGACGAGCGCCACGCCCGTCATCACATCATGCTCACGATTCTCGAAGAGACGGATGATCCGAGCCGCGTCCGCGCGATCGCAGGGCTGACCGATGATCTCCCCGTCCTGCACACACACCGTGTCTGCCCCGAGCACCACCGAATCGGGACACGATTCGTCAAGGCAGTCCGCGACCGCCCGGGCCTTGAGATACGCCAAGGCCGCCACCCAGTTCTCGGGGGAAACCCGCCCGGGCGTCAGGTCGCCATCATCGATCTCCTCCGCGAGCCGCACCGTGTGCACGATCCCCGCCTCATCGAGCAACTGCCGCCGGCGCGGGCTCCGGCTCGCCAGAATCAGCCGCGGGCTCTTTTCCTCGATCTCACCCAGCATCCTGCCGCCTTTCGCTCGCTCCGTTGCCCTGCCCGCCGGCAGCATGGCTCCATCCGCGAGACCCCACGCCAAGTCAGACGCCCCGTTCACGCCGAGGTTCCCCGCACCCACGCCTATCGTCGAACATGAGGGCCCATCTTCTCCAGATGACGATCGATTGGGAAGACCGGCACAAAAACTTCGCGCGGGTCCGACATCTGCTCGAAAACACGGACCTCAGCGGAGGCGATCTCATCGTTCTGCCCGAACTCTTCGACAGCGGGTTCAGCCTCAACACGCAATCCACCCACGACGATCAGGGACAGACCCTCGATTTCCTCGCCGGGCTCGCCCGCGAGACCGCCTGCACCGTTCAGGGGGGGCGCACCGTCCGGGGTGACCGGGAACGCGCCCACAACCGCGCCCCCGTGCTCGATCCACACGGGGACCTCCTCGCCGAGTACACCAAGATCCACCCCTTCTCGTTCGGCCGCGAGCCCGAGGCCTTCGAGGGGGGCGACCGTCTCGTGTTCTATACTTGGAACACCCTCACCTGTTGCCCCGCGATCTGCTATGACCTGCGCTTCCCGGAACTCTTCCGCCGCGCCGCGCTCGCCGGTGCCGAGCTTTTCACGATCGG
This sequence comes from Phycisphaerales bacterium UBA7812, assembly GCA_002480345.1. Lineage (GTDB taxonomy): Bacteria > Planctomycetota > Phycisphaerae > Phycisphaerales > UBA1924 > UBA1926. The sequence goes on from DLBY01000046.1 coordinate 23,529, forward strand.
CGCGAACTGGCCCAGCCCCCGCACCGCCCATTGGCGCGCGCTCGCGATCGCCCGGGCGATCGAGAACCAGGCCTTCGTGCTCGCCGTCAACCGCGTCGGACCGGACCCGCACCTCGAGTATTCCGGGAACTCCCTCATCGTCGGGCCGACAGGCGACATCCTCGCCGAGGGCGACGACCGGGAGCGAGTCCTCTCCGCCGAGATCGACCCCGCCGCGGTCCGAGACTGGCGCCGCACCTTCCCGGCGCTGCGCGACATCCGCCTGATGAAGTCCGACTGACGCAGCGCTTCTATCCCGCGAAACGCCCCGTCATCGCCAGCAGTTCATCATGGATCGCGCCGTTCGACGCGATGAGTGTTGTCGTGTCCACAGTCGTGCGCCCGCGCCAGTCCGTCGCCCGACCGCCCGCCTCCGACAGGATGGGCCCGAACGGCGCGATGTCCCACGCATGCAGATTGCTCTCCAGCACCCCGTCGCAACGCCCCGTCGCGACGAGCATCACCGCATACGCGTCCGGCCAGCACCGCGTGTGCGCACAGGCCTCATCCACCGCGACCCAGTGCTGCGCATCATCCCAATAGTCGAGCGAGGTCGTGCTCACCGTCGCGGCCGCGAGCGATGCCGTCTCAGTCACCCGCGCGCGCACCGGATCGCCCGACCCCACGACATGCCAAGCGCCCCCACCCAGGTGGGCGTACACCATCTCGTCGAGCGCCGGCGCCCGCGCCACACCCGCTACCACCACGCCGTCCTCGATCCGCTCGATCCCGATCAGCGTGGTGTACAGCGGCACCCCGTGCACGAACGAGAAGGTCCCGTCGATCGGGTCCACGATCCACCGGTACCCCGAGGAGCCCGCCTCATCACCGAACTCCTCGCCCAGCATCCCGTCGTCCGGGAAGGCCTCGCGGATCATCGACCGGATCAGCGTCTCGCACCCGCGGTCCGCGACGGTGACCGGTGACCCGTCCGATTTCCGTTCCGCCTCGAAGACCCCGGGCCTGAAGTGCTCCAGGGTCAGGTCCCCGCCCGCGCGCGCGCAGGCGATCGCGTGCCGGAGCCTCGATCCGATGTCGTCAGTCATGGAGTTCTCCGAAGATTGGCGCGAGCCGATCGATCTCGGCCGGGTCGTGCTCGCTGGTCACGCTCGCGCGCAAGTACCAGGGCGTGGGACCGCCCGGATAGGCCATCGCGGGGACGAACAGCCCCGCGGCGTGCAGACGAGCCGCGAGCGCCTCGCCCGCTGGCCGGTCCGCCACCGCGTGCGCACAGATCGGCACCGGGCTGTCCGCCCGCCCCATCGCGCAGCGAAGCCGACGCGCGTTCGCCGCGAGCCGCTCCAGACGCTCGGGCTCATCCCGCAGGATCCCCAGCGCCGCGACGGTCCCCGCCGCGACGATCGGCGACACGGGCGTCGTGCACACATAGGCGTGCGACCCCGTCCGCACGCCCCTGATCCAATCCGAGTCCCCGATCACGATCCCGCCTCCGCCCCCAAGCCCCTTCGCGAGCGTCGTGGTCAGAACAATCCGGGAGCGCTCCGAGACCGCATTAACGCCCGCGTGCGCGCAGGTCCCGCGACCGCCCCCGAGCACAGCGAAACCGTGGCAGTCATCGATCAGCAGCGTGTCCCCGTCGCGGAGCACCGCCAGCATGTCCGCGATCGGCGCGATCGCGCCGTCCGCCGTGAAGACCCCGTCGGTCATCACCACCGCCCGGCTCGCCTCACCCAGAAGCGCGCGCCGGAGATCGTCCGCTTCCCGATGCTCGAAGAACCGGACCCGCATCCCGGCGCACCGCGCCGCGTCCGCGAGGCTCGCGTGCGCGCGCCGATCGACAAGCGCCAACGGGTGACGATCCGAGAGCCCCTGGGCGGCCGCGAGATTCGCGGTGTACCCGTCCGGCACGAGCACCCCCGCGATCTCGCCGCGTGTCCGCACCTCATGTCCAGCGATGAAATCGACCAGCCCGCGCTCGAGCTCTTCGTGCGCGGGCGTGTTCCCGGAGGTCTCCCGGGAGGCGCTGCTGCTGAGTCCGAAGCGGTGCGACGCGTCGCGGACCGCTTCCAGCACGCGGGCGTCGTGCGCGAGCCCCAGGTAGTTGCAACCCGCGAACGCGATCAAGTCCGCGCCGTCGATGGTCGCCCGGTCGGCTCGAATCTGCGCGATCGCTGCCCCAGGCATCCGTGCCCCTCCTCGGGTCAGCGCGACCCGCGATCGCAGTCTATGGGGGGTGCGTGCTCCGGCAGGATCAGCCGCTTGGAAGATGCGACAGACACCTCCGGGCCTCGCGACCCAGCCGGGGGCACATCAGGGGGTTGCGGAGGGCGGAAACGCGACAGGCCGAGAACCCTCCTCGCATAAATCCGCGCATAAAAAAACTCGGCACCGCGTTTCCGCCCGCTGCCGAGTCATAGGAGGAGAGAGACAAGACAACCGAAAGGTGCCACACGGACCGGATCGTGCCAGTCGCTCACGCGGATTTTTTGGAATTTTCCGTCTGCAGCAGCCACCGGTTGCCGTAAGTGCTTGAAAAACAAAACCTAGCAGCCTTTGTGCTCGCGGGTCAAAAACCCCGATCCAGCTTCCCGGAGACCGGTTTCCGGCCCACTCTGGCACCTCGGGCGGCTCCCGGAGGCCGGGTCCGCAAGAATCCTCGCATGCCCACCCTCGTCTGCGTCCCCATCATGCTCGAGCACCCGCCTGTCGCCGACCCGGCCCGGGGCGGAGACTTCGCCCCCGAGCCCGGCCTCGCGGGAGCGGTCACCGCCGCCCTCGCAGACGCCGCCCTCGCGAAACAAAAGGGGGCGGACCTCGTCGAGTTCCGCATCGACTCGGTTTTCGAGGGCGCCGAGCAGGGCCCCGACGCGGACGAGCTGGACGCGTACACCGTCGCCGAGTTCCGCCGCCTGCTGGCCGAGTCCCCCCTCCCCGTCATCCTCACCTGCCGGCCCACCTGGGAGGGCGGCGAATACGACGGCGACGACTCCGACCGCGTTGCCCTCTTCGAGAAACTCTGCTGCGACACCGAGCACCCGCCCGCGTACCTCGATGTCGAACTCGCCGCCTACACCCGGTCGGCCAACCTGCGCCAGAAGATCAACCTCTGCGTCACCCACCCCAAGCAGCAGCGGAAGGGCGTCACCACCCGGCTCATCCTCAGCACGCACGACTTCGAGGGCCGCCCGGCCGACCTCGACCGCAGGCTGCTCGCGATGTACGAGGAGCCCGCGTGCGCCGTCGTCAAGGTCGCCTACCGGGCGCGGTCGCTGCGCGACAACCTCGACCTCTTCGAGATCCTCCGCGAGAGCCCCAAGCCCACGATCGCGCTGGGCATGGGCGAGTTCGGCCTCACGAGCCGCGTGCTCGCCCCCAAGTTCCACGGCTTCCTGACCTTCGCGAGCCTGCGCGACCAGGCCGCGACCGCCCCGGGGCAGCCCACCATCGACGACCTGCTGGGCCTGTACCGCTTCCGGAAAATCGGCAAGGAAACCAGGCTCTACGGCGTCATCGGCTGGCCGGTCGGCCACTCACTCAGCCCCCTCATCCACAACGCGGGGTTCGACGAGATCGGGTGGGACGGGGTCTACCTCCCCCTGCCGATCTTGGCGGATGAGCATGACGCCACCGTCACGGCCACCAGTTTCAACGCCACCGTCAACGCCCTCGCCGACGAGCTTGCTTTGAGCTTCGAAGGCGCGAGCGTCACCATCCCCCACAAGGAACACGCTGTCCGGTTCGGGTCGCCCTCGGGGCTGAGGGATCCGAGCCTCATCGGCGCGGCCAACACGCTGACGCTCGATCCGAACCGAGAGCGGCATACCGCGAACACCGACGCCGACGCGATCGTCGAACTCCTGACGGGGCGCGGTGTCTGCGGGGCTGACTGTCGCATCGGCATCGTTGGTGCGGGAGGCGTCGCCAAGGCCGCGGCATACGCGCTCCTCCAGACCGGCACGACCGTCGTGCTCTACAACCGCACGATCCGTCGGGCCGAGTCGATGGCCGACGAACTCAACGCGAACAACCCAACCGGCAAGATCGTCGCGGCCGAATTGGACCTGCTCCCCAGAGCCTGTTGTCACGCTTTCGTGAACTGCACCCCAGTCGGCATGATCGGAGGCCCCGATCCCGAAGGACTCTCAATCCCCATCCCGGATATGCCAAACATCGACGAAAACACCGTCTTCTTCGACACCGTCTACAACCCCATCGAGACGCCCATGCTCAAAGCGGCCAAGGAGCACGGCTTCCGCACGATCGACGGCGTCGAGATGTTTGTCCGCCAGGCCGCCGCGCAGTTCGAACTCTGGACAGGCAAGGGCGCGCCCGTGCAGCTCTTTGACCGCCTCGTCCGCGAGAAGCTCGGGTCCTGACACGACAACTCTCCGTGCCACGGCCGTGCCGGCCGTGCTCCCAATCTTCTTCCCGCGAATCACGTCTCTCGTCGGCGTGAACGAAGACACGGTCGACACGGCTGTGGCAGAAACCGGAAGGTGAATCAGCCCTCACCCAGAATTCCGTGTGCCTTCAGGAACAGCCCGCACACTCTGTCGGTATCTCACTCATGGATTGTGGGTGATGGATGGCCCAGGAGGACACGCATGGCTGTGCAGACGATGCTCCGACAGAACACGCTTTACCCGGGGCCGGAGATGATCCTGCTTTTTCTCGCGTCGCTGGACGTCATGCTCACGCACACCATCCTGCACCTCGGCGGCGTCGAAGCCAATCCGCTGGCCGCCCGCGTTTTCGATCTGGCGGGCACGTTCGGGATGTCCCTCTACAAGTTCGCCCTCATCGGCTTCTTCGTGCTCGTCGTCGAGTTCATCGGCTCGCGGGAGTTTGCATCGGGCCGACGCCTGGCGACCGTGGGAATCGCGATCAGCATGCTTCCGATCGTCGTCGCGCTCATGATCCTGCCGAGATTGATGCTGAACTACGTCGCCGGGTGAGAACGATCACGATGGGTGCCACGGCTTGTCCGTCCTCGGCAAGCCGTGCGAGATCACTCGGCTGGTTCAGCCAGGGATCTCGATCCCGCTCGTCCTGAGCAGCGTCTTGAAGCTGTCGCCGAAGACAAAGTTGTGCTCTGGGAACTCGAGCCCGGAGCGGTTGTGGTCAAGGTGCGAGAACATCAGGTCAACGGTCCCGACGGGCTGATACCCAGTCTCGGCGTTGGCGTGGTCAAGAACCTCGATCGTGCCCCTGGTCGCAGCGCCCTGCTCGTCGATCTGTGTGATCTCGGCCGTGTACCGGATCGTCATGCCCGGGCCGACGTCCGCGTCGATCGTCGCGTCCGAAACCTTGGCGAGCACGACTTTTTCTTTGAATCCCTCGGCGTGCCCGACCAGCACACCAGCCGTCTGCGCCATGCCCTCGATCATGAGCGACGCGGGCATCACGGGCACCGCGGCTTCGGTCTCGGTCGCCGGGAAATGAGCGTGCAGATGCTCTTCGGACAGCGTCACGTTCTTGATCGCCACCATCCGCTTGCGCGGCGTGAGCTCCGTCACCCTGTCAATCCACATCCAGCGCACGTGAAGACCTCAGTTGCCCGGGCTTATTGACCCAGCTTGCGCTCGACGAAGTTCACGAGCGCCCCGACCGTGAAGATCTGACCGACCTTCGTCACCTCGGGGTTCGACTCAAGCTTCGAGAAGTCGGCGTGGGGCAGACGCTCCTTCAAACGCGTCATGCCCGCAGCAGTCACACGCCCGTTCTGCACGAGCTCGGGGTCCTGCGTCACGTTGTCGGGGAAGAGCTCGCCCTGCTCGATCTTGAAGCCGAAGGTCTGTTCGAGCTTGAAGACGATGTCGAGGAAGTCGATCGACTCGGCTCCCAGATCGCTCGTCAGCGTGGCCTCGGGCGTGACCTCGTCCTCGTCAACCGCAAGAGCGTCCACAAGCACGTCCCGGACCTTGGCGAAAATCTCGTCGTGTGTCATCTGCTGGTAGCCTCGTGCAAAATCGGTGAGAGTGAGTCTAGCGGCCAAGCGCCGGCTCCGTTTGAATCTGGTCCGAAGGTGTCAGAGCCGACCCGCCAACCGACAGACGCAGGGGGCGGAGCATAAACCGCCCCGAGCAGGCGATGGCCTCATCGCCCTCGCCCGACGCAGGCCGGACGGTGGCTTTGCCCCTGACGTCCAGTGATCCGTCTTCGAGTCGGTTCATCAGCCGAATCTCGGTGGTCATCACGTCACCCGGACGGACGAACGAGCCGTACTTGAGCGCCCGGACCCGCCCCAGGACGAGCCTGCTCACACCCGGCTGGTCCAGCTCACGGGCGGTCTGGACCAAGGCTTCCACCATGAACACCCCCGGCAGCACCGGGAAGGTCGGGAAATGGTCCTGGAGGTACTCCTCGCTCATGCTGACGAGCTTTGTCGCCACCGCACGGCTCTCTGTGCGCTCAAGAACGCGATCTATCAATCGGAAGTGCATTCGCGGCCGGCTCCGGGACGAGGCATGAACGGTCTAGGGTAGGGCCAGAGTGGAAGCCGAGGTCGACATCGCGATCTGCCTGAGGCAGTGGGACTTCTCCGAGACGAGTCAGACGGCGGCCCTGCTCTGCCGACGGCTCGGGCTCGTGCGCGTCCTGGGCAAGGGCACCCGCAGGCCCGATCCCCGATTCAGCGGCGGGCTCGAGATCGGCACGCTCGGTGAAGCCGTCATCGTCCCCAAGAATTCCTCCGGCCTCGCCACGATCGCGGGCTGGGATCTCCGCGAGACGTTCCGCTCCTCACGCGCCGATCTGACGGGCTACTACGCCGCCATGTTCGCGATCGAGGTCGCCCAGAGCATCCTCCCCGAGGGCGAGCCTCACCCGGTGGTGTTCGATGCTTTGAGCGATCTGCTCTCAAGATCAGTAGATGTGCCCTGGCAGTATGCCGTGACGGATTATCTCTGGAGGGTGCTCGGCGATACGGGCTATCAGCCGAGCACCGAGTCGTACAGCAAGGGCGCATCGGCGTTCTCACCGAGACTCGGCTCGCTCATGGGCACCGATGTCGTGAACAAGCCCGATTCCGTCTGGGCGGTGCTCGAATCGACGGCCGAGGCGATCTGCCGACTCGAAACGGATGGCTCTAGCCAGGGTCTGGATATCGAGCAGGCCGAGCGTGTGGGGCGTCTTCTGGCCTGGTACGTCCGGGAACTCGTGGAGCGAGAACTCACCACACTGCGACTCCTATTCGGCGAAACAACCCCCAAGCCCCTGTTTCCACACGAATAAACCCGGTCCACCCCTCCTCATTCTGAAGTCCCTGTTCTTGTCTGACGACAACCGTTGTGGCCATCAGAAAACAGGGGGAGCCGGCGTCGACAACGACCCGCCGGAGGCGTTATGGATCACGATCTGCTCGAAGAGGTACTCAGCTGCCCGACTCTGCCGAGTCTGCCGGCTGTCGCACTCGAAGTCATCGAGTTGACGCGCGATGTCAACGTCGAGATGGACAAGCTCGCCGCGACGATCCAGAACGACCAGGGGCTCTCCGCCAAAGTCCTCAAAACCGTCAACTCCAGCTACTACGGCCTCCGCAAGAAGTGCGGCACGATCAAGCAAGCCATCGTCGTTCTCGGCCTCTCCACCGTGAAGAGCCTCACCCTCGGCTTCTCGCTCGTCTCCAGCATCGATCTGAAGGACAAGCAGGGATTCGATCACAACGAGTACTGGCGGCGTGGCCTGTTTACGGGCGTCGCGTCCAGGTCCATCGCAAAAGTCGGCTGCCCCGATTATCAGGACGAAGCCTTCCTCGGCGGCCTGCTCCAGGACGTCGGCATGGTCGCCCTCTTCGAGACGCTCGGAGACCGGTACGTCCGCATCCTCGAGCAGACCGGCGGCGACCACCGCAAACTCGCAGGATTCGAGCTCGCCGAGTTTGAACTCCAGCACACCGACATCGGCGCCATGATGGCCACCCGCTGGAAACTCCCCGAGGAGCTCATCCAGCCTGTCAAGTATCACGAACGCCCGAGCGCCGGCCCCAGCGGCGACATGGGGCTGCTCGTCAAGGCCGTCGGCCTCGGCAACATCGTCGCCGACGCGCTCACCTCGGACGACTCACAGGCCATCATGCGGCGCTACTACAAGCGCGCCAAAGAGTGGTTCAACTTCACCGACGAGCAGGCGGACACGATCTTCAAGGAAGTCACGTCGGGCACGAAGGAGATGGCCAAACTCTTCGACGTCGATCCCGGTGTACTCCCCGATACCGACCAACTCGTCAAGGACGCACGCGATCAGGCGATGCGACTGGCGATCGAATCACCTTCGGCAAGCAGCGGCAGCGACGGTCTTGATGATCTCATCCTCGATTCGCCGAAGTTCGATCAGGATACGGGGCTGCTCAACAACATCGCGTTCGAGGCGGTCCTCAACCGCTCCTTCGATCAGGCTGTCGCCACCAACGACCCCCTCACGCTCGTCCGTGTGAGCTTCGAGCGTGAAACATCGGAAACACCGCGACGACCACTTGAGCAACGCAAGCTCGTCTCTGGAGCCACGGCGATGCTGCGCAAGCACTTCGGTGACAGCGGCGGCTTCATCGCCAGACTCGACACCGAATCGTTCGCCGCCCTGGTCCCCAGCAGCTCGCGCGTTGTCGTCACACGCACCGCCGAGTCATTCCGCACGGAGTTCGAGCAGGCCTGCAGCGACTGGCAGATCTCGGGCCGGACCTCTGTCGGCATCGCGTACTACGACCACACGACCTCAGGCGTGTACCAGCGTGTCGAGCAGCTGAACGCCGCAGCCGCCCGCGCCATGAAGGCCTCGGCCCAGAGCGGCGGCAACTGCATCAAGGTCTTCACGCCGAAGAAGGCGGCCTGAGCACACCGACCGTCCGAGGGCTGAACGGGTACGCCTCGTACACCTCACGCAGATCCTTCAGAGACACAGCCCGGATCCGCTCGAGTTCCTCATCCAGCGTGCGGTATTCGCCCAGTAGCGTCCACCGCCGACCGATCCGCTGCATCCGGTCCGCAGGCCTCTCCGCGCCGATCGTAAAGCTCGTGGCGAACTTGCCCGAGAGCCGGTCTAGATCGTCCTGCGTCAGCGAATCCAGCAGACCCGAGATTTCCGTGTCCACGACCCGCTCGATCTCCTCGATCCGGTCCGGATCGCCCGAGGCGTAGACGTAGTACTCGCCCACGCCGTCGTGCGCCTCGAACGCCGCCTGGGCTTCCTCGGCCAGCCCGTTCTCGATCAACGCCCAGTGCAGCCTGCTATTGTCGGCCGCCCCGAGGATCTGCGTGAGCAGCGTCGCCGCGTACCGCCGATCGTCCTGCGCCGAGGGCGCGGGCGAGAGCATCAGCATGTACGCCCGCCCGAAACGATCATCGGTCAGCTCGACCCGCTGGTCCTTGGCCGCCGGGGGCGTGTTGTCGCGCGTGACGCCTGTGCGCTTCCACGAGCCGCAGATCCGCTCGATCTGCTCGCAGGCCTTGTCGAAGTCGATATCACCCGCGAGCGACACGACCGTGTTGTCCGCCGAGTACCGCTCGTCGAAGTAGCCCTGCATCTGATCCCGCTGGAGCTCCCTGATCGAATCATTCGTCCCGAGCACCCTGTGCCCGAGCGTGTGCCCGACAAAGTGCTTCTCGGCGAGATCTTCGTACAGCACCCAGAAGGGGTTGTCCTTGTACATCGCGATCTCTTCGAGGATCACGCCCTTCTCGGTATCGAAGTCGTCCTGGCGCAGCGCCGGACGCAGCATGTCGCCGAGGAGCTCCGTCGCCGTGCCCGCAAACACGGGCAGCACGTGCGCGTAGAAGCACGTCACCTCGTGGCTCGTGTACGCGTTGTTGCGGGCGCCGATGTCGTCGAACGCCTGGTTGAGCGCCGCAGCCGACCTGTTGGGCGTGCCCTTGAACATCATGTGCTCAAGGAA
>DLBY01000084.1:0-5700 GCA_002480345.1 Phycisphaerales bacterium UBA7812
ACGCGTTGATGTCCGCGAGGTCGAAGATGCCCGCGGGATCGGCGAGGTCGGCGATCGGATCCTGGCTGATGAACCCGCCCACGAAGGCGTTGATGTCCGCGAGGTCGAGCACGCCGAACGGCTCGGCGAGGTCCGCATCGGTGCACCCGCCGCCGCCGCAGGAGGGCGTCATCACATACACGAGGCGGTTGACGAAGTCGCTGACGAAGAGCAGCTGCTCGTCGGCGTACCAATCGAACCCGTAGAAGCAGTTGCCCGTCTCGAAGACGACGGGGTCCCCGTTGGCGTCGACGATCTCGTAGGACAGCGGGGAGCCGTCCGCGGCGCTGACGAGCATCGAATCGGGGAGGGTGCCCGAGCAGCCCGAGGGGCGGGAGTTCCAGACGATGACGGTGTCGCCGCAGGCCTGGCCATCGAGGATGACCACATCGTGCCCCGCTTCGAAGGGGAACGACCCGTTGTCAACACGGATGGGCTCACCGACATTCTGGTTGTTGGCGTCCCGCTGCGCGATCAGCAGGTCGTTCTCAGCGCGGGCGGTCACCAGCGGGCCCTTGATGTCCAGGGCGCGCCAGAGGGTGCCGGTCGCGTCGCCGTCCGAAGGGATGAGGCGGGGATACTGGATCACACCGGGGGGCGGGGACGCAAACGCCGCGGCGAGGCCCGGCAGCGAAGCATCGCTGGAATCGAGACCGATCGGGCCGGCCTGCCCGATGGAGGCGATGCCGTAGCCCGACGCGGCGGTCGAGTCGTTGTCGAGCACGCTCGCGAGCGGGCCCGTCCCGTTTGCTAGGGCATAGCCCGCGCCATCGAAGCCCGCGTCCCACGAGGGCGTGGCGCGGCCACGACCGCCCGACGACTGGCCTGTCAGCACGAGCGTCGAAGCGGTCTGCGTGTTGTGGGTGCGGAATTGACCGGTTCCGCCTCCGAAGTCGTTGTACGAACTCAGCAGGCCGTACTGGGGATGCCAGTCCAGACCCGAGTAGTTGTTGAACGCGGGGGCGTTACGGAGCGAACCGCCGACCTCGGCGAAGGAGCGGACGCCGTCACCCGCGAGGAAGTCGAAGATCTGGGCGATGATGATCGACTGGGTGCTCGGGGTGTTGTTGAAACCGCAGACATACAGCGCGTTCCCGTCGTAGGCGATATCCACCGGGTTGGATCCGATGAAGAAGGGCGTCGTCTCCGAAGAGAGCACGCTGATGTCCTCGGTCTGCAGAAGCTCAAAGGTGATGTCCTGCGCAAGGCCGCACGAAGCAATGCCGGCGAGCGCGGCGAGTGCGAGTGTCCGATGCATCGGGGTCTCCTCCTGTTTGTCGCGGTGTGTCGCGGTTGTTCGTCGCGCCGGCTCCGAAGCCGGCGTTCTTCCGTGTGGGTGATCCCAGCTTCCGGGCCAAATCCCGGAACAGGGGCAGTCGAATCCGGAGTATTCTATAACAATCCGGGGTGGGCCACAAGGGCTGGATTAGCACAATAAGGCGCACTTCCCGCGCGAAAAGATGGCGGCCGTGCAATTTGTACGATATATGTTCGGATTGATCGCCGTCAGGGGCATCCTGCGCTGAACGACGCCACGAACGCGTTGATATCCGCGAGGTCGAGCACCCCGAACGGAGCCGCGAGATCCGCGTTCGGCGTTCCACCCAGGAATCCGAGAATGAAGAAGTTGATGTCCGTGAGATCGAGCACGCCGAGGGGTGGGGCAAGATCCGCCGGCCCGCAGTCGACCTGGAAGAACTCATCCGCGATCGAGGCGAGGCGGTTGAAATCCGCTTGGTCGACGATCCCGTCCCCGTTCAGATCGAAGAGATGATCGGCTGACGCCGCGCCAGCCGTCGCGCCGCGGCACAACTCGAACGCGTCGCGTTCCTTTGCGCCGAGGTAGCCGTCGGCGCCGAAACGGAACGCCTTGAACTGCGCGAGGAATCTCGCCTCGTCCTCGCCGTCGATGATCCCATCACCGTTGATATCGAGGGCCGAGTTCGGTGCGGCGTAGACGGGGGTCCCGTCGTACACCGCGTAGAAGGCATCCCAGTCCGCGGCGTCGATCCGGAGATCTTCGTTGAAATCGCCGCTCTGAAAGGGGCCGTTCGATTCGAGGAACGCGCGGAGTTCCGTCTGTCTCGCTTCGGAACCGCTGAGCACGGTCGCTTCGAAGAAGATGAAATCGTTGAGTCCGAGCGCCGCAGCGGTGCTCAATTGCTGCGAGATGCTCGGGCGGCTGATGTTGGTGAGGATCGCGAGCCCCGGGATGACGCGAGCGTCGCTCGCCTGGTTGATGGCACTGGACAGGTCGTTGCCGATCGACGAGGTGGAGGTGCCGTACGCCATCGGCACGACATTGGGGAGCCACCCGTTCGCCGCCATGCGCGGCCAGTCCTGCATCTTGACGAGCTGGCTGGCGTTGGTCATCGCCTGGGCGAAGATCGCACCTGAAAACTGAATGCCTTCATCCGCCCCCACGATCGCGTTGTTCATGACGCGCGCGCACTCCGCGATGCCCGAGCGTCGGAACTCGATGAACTGGTCCCAGAGCGAGCCGCTGGGCGAGGGGCCGAAATCGATCGGATCGAAGCCCGTGACGGCCTGGAAGACCTGCCGCGAACGGGTGTCATAGGAGTAGGGCGCGGGGTTGCCGTCGGAGGTGTTGTTGTCGAGCGGGAACCGGTGGTAGTCGGTCTGGATTCCCCAGAGACCCGGATATCCCGTCGCGAGCTCCGTGCAATAGGCACTGATCGTGGTCTGGACGCCCGGATGCCCGAGATTGACAAAGACCTGTCCGTTGATGTCACCGATGTTTGTCGCGCCGAGGTAATCGACGACTTTCCAGTCGGGGTGTTGATCGAGGATGTAATTCCCTGTGCCGCCGAACGACCAATAAGCGGTCTCGAGCCAGGCGTGGACGCGGATGCCGTATCTCGCGGCGCGATCGATCGCCTCGCGGAGATAGTCGAACGCGAAGCGGTCTTGGAAGACATCCGAGTCGTTTGTCGCGAGCCCCCAGTAGAAGGTCTCAAGGAACAGGTCCTGCACCCCCGCGTCGGCGAGTTCGCTCAGCACGGCATCGAGGTTGGAGAGCTGACCGGGCGGGCGAAGCCACACGCCGCGGATGGGGCGTCGATCCTCGAGCGGGATCAGGGTCTGCACGCCGCTGACCCGGATCCCGAGGTGGTTCGCGACGGAGCGGTGAGCGCCGTCACTCGGACGGTTCTCGTACTGGGTTTCGCCGTCGTCGTACAGGAATGAGCTTGAGCCACCCCCGTCGAGGTTGATCGCGTTGTGGGCGCCGTGCTGGATCATCAGGTCCGCGAGCTCCGGGAGGGTCACCCCGTCCGACCAGCCGGGCTGCCTCCCGTCGATGACCGCGACGATGAGCGTGCGTCCGTCCGCGCTTACGCCCGCGGCCGTCCGCGGGTTGCGAACACCGGGCTGCACGCGGGCTGTCGCGCCGGTGTTGACCCCGCCCGTGACGAGCAGTGTGCCCGGGTCGTTATCCGTTGTTGAGCCGCCGACGCCCGCGACGGCATCGACCACGCCCTCCAGATCCGCGGTCGTGAATCGCCCGGCTGCGGCGGTGCCATCAGCGCGGAAGACCAGCGACGGATCGGGCTCGCCTCCGAAGACACGCACGGGCGAGACGGTTTTCCCGTCGGTGATGCTCAGCCCCACGATGTCGGCGCCGTTGTTCGCGAGCGTTCCGAAGAAATTCGCGTTGATCGCGAGGACGGACTTGGTCCGCTCCTGCCATACATCGGTCCGGACCAGCTTCGCCTCAACGCCGTCCGCCTCGGGGCGGGGCTGGGTGACGACGATCTCGACGCGCGGGTCGGCAAGATCGATCGTCGCGATGAAGCCCCGCGTCCGCCGCCCCTGCTGCTGGGTGTTGATCTCGGTGACGGTGATCGGCAGGTCGCCCGCCCGCGCCGCGCCGGGCAGCAGGCAGGCGAGTCCGAGAATCAGAAGGATGCACGCTCGCGTGATTCGCATCATGTCTCTCCTATCGGCTCGGCGGAGGTTGGTGTCCGTCCCGATCCGAGTCGTTCGATTCGCCCGCGCGCTCAGTCACGCGTGATGATCGATGCCATGTCCGGGCGGCGGTCGCGGATGAGTTCCACCGCCTCGATATCCCCATCCTCGCTCTGCGGAACGATCGCGGTGACGAACTCGCGGTCTCGGCTGAACCGATCCGCGGGGACGATCTCTTCGGTTCGCCAGACCCCGTCGCGTTTCACGATCGCGCGGTAGTCGCCCCGTTCGACCATCTCGGTGGCGCGGTAGACGAGCCCGCCTTCATAGACCGACGACGAATATCGGTCGAGCTCGCATGGCACCGAGCCGGTCCGCCAGTTCCCCGGGAAGCGCGGGTCGGTCGCGATGCCCGATTCGGCATAGAACGCGTCGACTTCACCGGGATACTCGTCGAGCACGCCCCGGCTGTACCACCAGACATGCCCGCCTCCGCCGGTCTCGCGGACATGCTCGACCGCCTGTCGCAGATCGCTCCACGGGACCGGGTCGGGCTTGCTGCCGGTTGTCAGAATGCCCGCGAGCATGTCATCGACGCGGTTTCCCGCGCCCGCGGCGACAAGCATCTCGACCTGCTGGTCCCAGGTCGCTCTGAACGCCGGGAAGTCGTAGCGATAGCACTGGGGGATGAACTCGTCCCACCATTGCATCTCGTTGTTGCCCTCCTTCCAGGTCGCCCAGGTCGGCCATTCCAGCAGGTAGTTCTCGAAACACCAGGGGTAGGGCGCGGGGCTCAGGCTCACGAGGATCCCGGGGCGCGCCCGTCGGACTTCCTCGACGAACTGTTTGCTGTACTCGTTGACCTTGTCGGCACGCCAGCGCATCCAGCCCGCGTCCTTCGGGTCGCTGGGCGGCGCGGCTCCGCCGTGCTCGTTGCGGTACATCGCGACGGTGAAATCGTCGTAACCCATCGTGTAGTAGGGCCAGACGATGCGGTCATCGAGCTGCACGCCGTCCAGGTCATACTTGTCGATCGCCTCGAGCACGATGTCGAGCAGGAACCGTCGAGCCTCGGGGTGGAGCGGGTTCATCCACACGAACCCGTTGGGCGCAACCACCCCTCCGTCGATGTCCCGGCTCAGCCACTCGGGTTTCATCCGCCGGAGGTGGTTGTCGGTGTCCTTGTGGGCGGCCATGAACCCGTACTCGAACCAGGCGATGTAGGTGAGCCCGTTGCGGTGGGCCTCGGTGAGCGTCTCGTGGAGCAGGTCGCGGGCGGGCACGGCCCGGTCGGGATCCCCCGGATCCTGCTTGACCAGCGCCGGGCGTCGGTCCACACCGATCACGCGCTCCAGCGTCTCGGAAGGGAACTGCGTGTACCCGTTTTTCCAGGTCTCGACATAAACGGTGTTCAGCCCGATTTCCCGAAGGCGACGCATCGTCTCGGCGGTCCGATCAGGCGTCGCAATATGGGTGTTCGCGGTCGTCGTGATCCAGGTCCCGCGGACCTCCTGAGCCTGTGCCGGCACCGCGATCGACGCCAGCACCGCGACGCATGAGCCGAGAAACGCCCGCACCCTCTGAGTCTGAGTTCGCATCATCGTCCTACGCTCCAATCAGCGGCGCGGATCGCCGCCCGGCGGGACGCCCGGTGAGCGCCCCATCCGTTCACAGCGGGAGTCCACGCGTGATCAACATTGCTTTCATCGGGTCCGGCGGCATCGCGGGAACCAG
>DLBY01000084.1:6000-14357 GCA_002480345.1 Phycisphaerales bacterium UBA7812
TCCGGCGGCATCGCGGGAACCCACGCCGGTGCAATCGACGCGTCCAAGATGGCGCTTGTCGCCGCGGTTGACCTGAACAAGGACGCGGCCGTGAAGCTCGCCGAGCCGCACGGTGCCAAGGCGTTCTCCTCGACCGACGAGCTCTTCGCCGCGATCGACGAAGGCCTGAAGGTCGACGCGGTCATCCTCGCGACCCCGCCGTCTGCCCGCCTGAATGTTCTTGAAAGAACCGCCGAGCGCGGTCTGCACGCGCTGGTCGAGAAGCCGCTCGCGACGACCGTTGAAGAAGCGGAGAAGATCGACGATCTTGCCGCGAGCCACGCGGATCTTGTCTTCGCGGTCGGGTTCTGCCACCGTTTTACCCCCGCTGTCCAGCAGATGCGAGACCTCGCCGCGGGCGGGAAGATCGGGCATGTGATCCGTCTCGAGAACACCTTCGCGTTTCATCATCCCCCGATGGCGGAGAAGTGGTTCAGCGACCCCGCGATCAGCGGAGGCGGCGCCCTGCTCGATGCGGGTTGCCACAGCGTCGATCTGTTCCACTTCGTGGTCGGGCCCGCCGAACCGGTCGGCGCGGTCTTCGACTCGCCCTGGTCCGGACGCGGCGAAACCGGCGCGACCGCGCTGCTCCGCTGCACCTCCGGTGCGCACGCGGGCGCTGCGGGCGTGATCGTGTCGGGTTGGATGGAGGGCGAGCGTTTCGATGTCCGCCTCGTTGGTGATGCCGGCACGCTCGCGTACGACTACATGAAGCCCGAGGAACTGGTCTTCCAGCCGGTCTCGGGCGACACCGAGATCATCGCGGTTGAGCCCCACGATCTTCGATTCGCCCGCCAGTTGGCCCACTTCGCGGGCTGCTGCGAGAACCCCGGTGCGGACCGAGCCCCCATGGCGGGAACCGCAGAGGGCGTCGCCGCGGCGCGCACCATCGCTGGCGCGATGGGCACCGTGGGCGTCTGACCGGCCCCGGTCAATCCGTGAGTGGCACGGGGGCATCGGTCTGCCGCCCCTTGGTTGTCCATGCGCAGATTTCGTCAAAATCGTTCCCGGAATCGGCCCCGAGCGGGTTGCCTGTGTGTCACAGTTGAATATTCTATAATCTTTCGGTCCGGTATGGAAGTCCAGCCGGCCGCTGTCAGGCTGTAATGGGACACCGAGCGAGTCCGGGCGCTTTTTTCGGTCCCAGTGGGCACACGAGAGGCGGATGACATGACCCAGCAGGCGAGCGCATCGATCCATGAGTGGACCACGAGCCGCGAACTCGAGCGGGCTCCGGTGCTGGTGTACGGTTCCAGTTCGGATGCGAGCAAGGCGATCGCGGGCGAGATCGCGGACCTGATCCGCTCGAAGGCCGAGGCGGGCGAGAAGGCCGTGCTGGGCCTCGCGACCGGCTCGACCCCCCAGGCGGTCTACGACGAACTCGTCCGCCTGCACCGCGAAGAGGGGCTGAGTTTCGCGAATGTCGTCTCGTTCAACCTCGACGAGTACTGGCCCATGACACCCGACTCGCTGCAGTCATACCGGCGGTTCATGAACGAGTACCTCTTCGATCACATCGACATCGACCCCGCGAACGCGCATGTACCCGACGGCGAGATCCCGGTCGACGAGATCGGCGCGTACTGCGCGGCGTACGAACAGAAGATCCGCGACGCGGGCGGGATCGACTACCAGATCCTCGGCATCGGGCGGACCGGGCACATCGGGTTCAACGAGCCCGGGTCGGGGCGCGACAGCCGGACGCGTCTGATCACGCTCGACCGCGTGACGCGGATGGACGCGGCGAGCGACTTCTTCGGGGAGTGGAATGTCCCCCGCCAAGCCATCACGATGGGCGTGGGCACGATCATGGACGCGAAGCGGGTCGCGCTGATGGCGTTCGGCGAGCACAAGGCCCCGGTCATCCGCAAAGCGGTCGAGGGAGAGATCACCAGCACCATCGCCGCGTCGTTCCTTCAGCAGCACCCCGGCGCGAAGTTCGTGCTCGACGGCGCCGCGGCGGCAGAGCTCACCCGCTTCCGTGCCCCCTGGTTGCTCGGCCATGACGGCGGCGCTGAGTTGGACTGGAGCGACGAGCGGCTGGTCAAGAAGGCCGTGATCTGGCTCGCCCGCGAGACGGGGCGGCCGATCCTCAAGCTCACCAACGAGGACTACAACGAGAACGGGCTGCAAGGCTTGCTGAGCGCCAAGGGCGGCGCATACGAGACCAACATCGCGGTCTTCAAGAGCCTGCAGCGCACGATCACCGGGTGGCCCGCGGGCAAGCCCGGGCGTCCGAAGTTTGTCGTCGGCAAGGGCGTGGACGCGAGCAACGGGGAGGACTTCTTCCCCAAGCGTGTGCTCGTGTTCAGCCCCCACCCAGACGATGATGTGATCTCGATGGGCGGCACCTTCATCCGCCTGTGCGACCAGGGCCACGAGGTGCACACCGCCTACCAGACTTCCGGCAACATCGCGGTCTTCGACGACGAGGCCGAGCGGCACGCGGACTTTGTGCAGGAGTTCTGCCGCGCGATGGACATCGCTGCTGACGAGGCGGACAAGCTCGCCGCCGAGGTGCAGGCGTTCATCCGGAACAAGGCGCCGGGGCAGGTCGACAGCCCCGAGGTCCAGTCGATCAAGGGGCTGATCCGGCGGACCGAGGCGCGGGCCGCGGCCCGCTACTCCGGGGTGGCGCTCGACCGGATCCACTTCCTCGACATGCCGTTTTATGAGACCGGCAAGGTCAAGAAAAAGCCGCTGGGCGAGGAGGACATCCGCATCACCATGAACCTGCTCGGGGAGGTCAGGCCCCATCAGATCTACGCGGCGGGCGATCTCTCCGATCCGCACGGGACGCACCGTGTCTGCCTCGCGGCGATCATGGAGGCGGTCGATCGTCTCAAGGACCGCGACTGGATGAAGGACACCGAGGTCTGGCTCTACCGCGGCGCCTGGCAGGAGTGGGGGCCCGAAGAGATCGAGATGGCGGTCCCGCTCGCGCCGCAGGAGGTCGCCCGCAAGCGTCAGGCGATCTTTAAGCACGAGAGCCAGAAGGACAGCGCGCTGTTCCCGGGCCCGACCGACACGCGCGAGTTCTGGCAGCGGGCCGAGGACAGGAACCGGGAAACCGCGGAGATCTACGATGCCCTGGGCCTGCCCGAGTACCAGGCGATCGAGGGATTCGTGAGCTGGGATTATCGTGAGAAGAACGAGAGCCCGAAGGGAGGCGTGTGAGATGGGCCGATCGAGCGATGGGACCGCGCGCCTCGGGGTGTGCTCATGGTCCCTCAGGGCGGACTCTCCCGCGGACCTCGTCTCCAAAGTGTCGCAGACGGGCTGCGACACCGTGCAGCTCGCGCTCGATCCGATCCGCCGCGGCGATTGGGACGAGGACGAAACATTCGATCGTCTCGGCGAAGCGGGCATCGCGATCGCGAGCGGCATGATGGAAATGAAGGGAGAGGACTACGCCTCGATCGACGCGATCGCGCGAACCGGAGGCGTCCGCCCGGATGAGACCTGGGAGGACAACGCGCAGGCCGCCCGGCAACTCGCGGAGATCGCGGGCCGGCGCGGCATCAAGCTCGTGACCTTCCACGCTGGGTTCCTGCCTCACGATCCGCAGGACGCCGAGCGGCACCGGATGCTCGAGAGGCTCCGCGAACTCGCGGCGTTCTTCTTCGATTCGGGCACCGCGGTCGGTCTCGAGACCGGGCAGGAAGATGCCGACACCCTGCTCGGGGTGCTGGGTGATCTCAAGGGGCGGGGCGTTGGCGTGAACTTCGACCCCGCGAACATGCTGCTGTACGGGAGCGGCGACCCCGTCGAGTCGCTGCGGAAACTCGCGCCGCATGTCGTGCAGCTCCACATCAAGGACGCGACCCCCAGCCCGGCGCCGGGACAATGGGGCAACGAGGTCGTCGTCGGCACCGGCGCGGTGGATTGGGACGCGTTCTTCGCCGTCGTTGACGAGTTCATCCCAGGCGTGGACCGCATGATCGAGCGCGAAGCGGGTGAGTCGCGCGTCGCCGACATCGAGACCGCGAGGCGCTTCGTCGAGTCACGCGCCGGGAGCGCCTCATGACACTCGGTATCGGCGTCATCGGGCTCGGGTTCATGGGACGCACGCATCTCGGGGCCTACGCGGCCGCCGACGACCGCTGCCGGGTCGCGGGCGTGTTCGACCTCGACCCGGACCGATTGAGCGGGGAAGTGTCGGGCGGCGGCAACATCGACACCGGTGATCACGAGCGGCTGTTCGACCCCGAAGATGTCTTCGCGACGGACTCGCTGGGCGAACTGCTCGCCCGGGATGACATCGACGCCGTGAGCATCTGCACGCCCACCGATTCACACACCGCGATCGCGACCGAGGTCATCCGCGCCGGGAAGCACGCCCTGATCGAGAAGCCGGTCGCGATCGACCGCGCCGCGGTCCACGCCCTCGCGGACGAAGCCGCCCGGGCGGGCGTCATCTGTATGCCCGCGATGTGCATGCGGTTCTGGCCCGAATGGGCCTGGCTCCACCGCCGCGTCACCGCCGCGCGGGATTCCGTCCGCAGCCTTGCGTTCGAGCGGATCGGTGCCGCACCCGCGTGGGGACAGGGCTTCTATCAGGACGACACCCGGAGCGGCGGCGCCCTCTACGACCTACACATTCACGATTCCGACTTCGTTGTCCACCTGCTGGGCGTGCCCGACGCCGTCACCAGCGTCGGCGACCGATCCCGCGTCACGACGATCTACCACTTCGAGAACGGACCACGCCATGTCGTCGCGTCGGGAGGCTGGCTCCGCGGCGGCGCGGCATTCCGCATGCGCTACCTTGCGGAGTTCAACGACGGCACCGCGGACTTCGACCTCCTGCGTGAGCCCACCCTCACCCTTTCCGCCGCGTCCGCTGAAGGCGATCCCCAGCCCGTTGAAGTCCCCAGCGGGGACGGTTATTCACACGAGATCGGCGCGTTCATCGACGCGTGCGCAAATCACGCCGCACCACCCGTTACGCTCGCCGATGCCGCGGCTACGCTCGCCGTGCTCGAAGCCGAAGCGAGGTCACTCGAGACTTCCCGGCGCGAGCCCGTCCGCACCGCCTGACGAAGGCCCTGCATCCGGAAACAGACCATGAAGATCGGCGCCATCGGGATCGACTCAAGCCATCTCCCCGTGTTCAGCGAGCGCATCAAGCAGCTCGCCGATGCGGGTGAAACGCCCTGCCGCGTGACCCACTTCTGGACCGACGGCAAGCACGATTGGCCCAATCAGTCCGACATCGACAATTGGAAACAACAGACCCTCGCCCTGGGCGTGCAGGAGGCGGCCTCGCTCGACGAACTGCTCGACGCCGTCGACGGCGTGATGGTCCTCGCCGTCAGCGGCGACCGGCACCTCGACCTGGGGCGCCCGTCGCTCGAACGGGGCGTGCCGACCTACATCGACAAGCCCCTCGCCTGCACGCTCGACGACGCGAAAGCGATTCAAAGACTCGCGGAGACCCACGGCGCGAGGTGCTACTCCGCGTCCAGCCTCCGCTTTGCCGGCGAGGTCCACGCGGCGCGTGCCCTCGCGGGTGATGACGGCATCGGGGATCTCGTCGCGATCGACGCGTTCGGGCCCGGCGAGCTCAACGACGGCGCACCGGGCCTGCTCCACTACGGGGTGCACACCATCGAGATGGTCGACGCGATCTGGGGTGGCGGCGTGCAGCGTGTCAGCGCCATCGCGACGGACGATCGTCATCTCCTCGATATGCAATACACCGACGGCCGCTACGCAAGGCTCCGCCTCGATCGAAAAGCGGCGTACGAGTTCGGCGCAACGGTGCACGGGACCAAGGGCGTCCACCAGTTCCGGGTTGATTTCGGTCCTGTCTACGGCAACCTCGTCCGCGGCATGGCACGCTTCTTCGAGGGAGGCGAGCCGCCCGCATCGCTGGGCGCGATCGTCGAGAATGTCGCTGTCATGGTCGCGGGAAACCGCTCGATCGAGCAAGACGGCGCGTGGCAAGAGATCGCTGTATAAGCCAGTACACCCAAACAGAATTGGAGCAAAAATTTGAGGATCGCCCCACAAAGTTCGCAAACTGGGGTTCCACAGTGTTCTGGATTGTTATAGAATATCAGCGATAAGGTCTCGGCCGAAGCGTTCGGCCGGTCTCGTGGGCAAGGACACGCCTTCGCGAGCGACAGAGAGAGACATGTTTCTTGTGCTTTGGAGGATCGAGATATGAAGAAGGCAGTGATTGGCATGCTGGCGGTCGCCGGACTCGCCGCTGCGGCGAGCGCGGATCAGGTCAACCTCAAGCAACTCTCCGTGATCGATGTCGGCGCCGAATTCAACGGCACCACCGCGAACGGGGGGAACCCCTCCGCCGTCGCGTGGGACGGCACCAACCTGTTCGTTGCCGGCTTCGCGTCCGCGGGCGGCACCAACCAGGAGACCGCTGGCATCGTCAAGTACGACGCAAGCGGCGCGTTCCAGTCCAGCTTCGGCGTCATCGCGCCGACCCCCTTCAACCGGGGTTACTCGGGTCTGGACATCTCCAACGGCCTCCTCGTTGCCGCCTATGACGATGGCGCCGCGGACGCCCAGGGCATCACCGCGTGGGACCTCGCGGGCAACCAACTCTGGGCGAAGAACGCCCGCGGCGGATCGGGTGTCGCGATCGATCCGGGCTTCAACGGCGTTGATTCGGGCGTCGCCTGGACCACTTTCGGGTCGGGTCGTCGCGCCCTTCAGGATGCCGCGACCGGTGCGGACATCTACACCACCGGTGACGGCATGATCATCACCCCCGACTTCCAGGGCTCCTTCTGGCGCGACATGGACTTCGGCAGCAACGGTGACATGGTCGCCCGCCGCTCCAACGATGTCGTCCTTCTCAACCGCACCGGCGGCAACTCGGGCAACGCCTCTCTGCTGGTCGAGAACATGGAGAACGGCCCGTTCATCAACGGCCAGAAGATCTCGTATGTCGAGAGCGGCGAGTACGGCGACTTCGTGATCTACAACGATCGCGCGACGGGTTCGCCCGGCCAGGCTGCCGCCGATGTTCTCAAGGCCGTCCGCCTCGATGGGTCGGAGATCACCCTGAACTTCTTCGGCGGTCCCGGCTTCGATCTGGGCAACGGCTACTACGACTTCTCCTACGACGCCGCGACCGACACGCTGGCGATCCTCGATTTCAACAACCGCCTCGTCTACATCTACGAGGTGCCCGCGCCCGGCGCGGCCGCAGTCCTCGGCCTCGGTGGCCTCATCGCCGCCCGCCGTCGCCGCTGATCCCTGTTCTTTCCGCGACGCGGGGCCTCGCGGCCCCGCGCCGTTTTCTGATGACGAAACTCGTTGATTACAAGCCCGTAACCCCGTCCCCCGGCCAACCGATGTGGGCGGCCGTGCGGGACGCCGTCCGCGATGTCATCGACGCCGGACGCGTCGGGCCCGGAGACCGTCTGCCGAGCACCAAGGCGCTCAGCGAGACCATGTCCGTCTCCCTCGTCACCGTCCACCGCGCCCTGCAGGAGCTGGTCGCCGCGGGCGTGCTCCGTCGGGGCCAGGGACGCGGCACCTTTGTGCACGAGGCCTATCTCTCGCCCGATCGGAAGGCCACCGGTCTGCGGATGGGCCTGGTCATCCACGCGGAGGCCTCGCTCGCGAACCCGTACTACAGCCCGATCATGGACGGCATCCGGCGTGCCTCCCACGCGGAGGGTGTCGATCTCGTCTTTCTCCGGTACGGCGAGGACTGGCGCAACGAGTGCGACGGGTTCATCTATGTCAACCCGAGCCGCGAGCAGCTCGCCAAACCACCGCGGTTCGGCGCCGCGAACGGACGGGCGGGCGACCGGCCCCTGATGCAGATCGGTGCCTCGTTCGAAGCCGAGGGGTTCGGGTGGATCGACGCGGACAATGTCGAGATCGGCCGCCGCGCCGCGACGGAACTCCACAGGGCGGGTCACACCCGGATCGGGCTCGTGGGTGAACTCCCGCGGCTCAGCAACTCGCTCGATCGCGAGCGAGGCTTCAAGCAGGCGGCGCTCGAACTCGGGGTGCTCCGCGGAGACGCGGACTGCATCCGCTCGGACGGCTGGCGGCTCGATGCCGCGGGCCGCGAGCGACTCCGCCAGCTTCTTTCCAGCAACGACCGTCCCGAGGCCTTCTTCGCATCGGGGTATTACTTTGCCCTCGATGTTTACGACACCGCCCGCGATCTCGGGCTCTCCATCCCGGGAGATATCGCAGTCCTCGGGGTCGACGACCCACCCAGCGCGACGCACCTGGCGCCGGCGCTGAGCACCTTCCGCCAGCCGCTCGAGGAGATGGGCGAACTCGTCATCCTCGAACAGCTCCGCGCCATCCGCGGCGAGACCGATGCC
>DLBY01000022.1 GCA_002480345.1 Phycisphaerales bacterium UBA7812
CCACGAAGAGAAGGTCGCCTTCGCTAAGGGTGCCGTCCAGCCCGGTGGTCTCGACGCAGACTTCCTGATCAGGCGGGATGCCCGAGAGTTCGATCGTACCGACGGACACATACGAGCCGGAAGAGATTTCGAGCGTTGTGTTCTCGAGCGGCTGAGCGGTCAGGATGTTGCCTTCGGCGTCGCGGATGGTGATCGCGGCGAGAGCGTCGGCTCGGGGCATCGGTTCGGGCGTTCGCAGGAAGATCGTGCCGCCGCCGGACCACGCTTCGGCAGACCGGCAGGTCGCGCCGTTGATCGCGAGTTCGACGGCGCTCTCCCGGACGGCACGGACGCCGAAGATGAACGATCCCGCGACAGTGAGCGCGATGCCGAGGAAGCACGCGGCGGCGACGCCGAGCCAGATCCAGCCGCTGGCGCTCGTTGCGGCGTGTTTCGGCGTGCGTGTGGAGCCCATGGGTGCAGCGTACGGCGAGCCCGGTGCGGGCGTTCCGTGTCAGACGCTCTCCGGCGAGAAGTTGTGGGCGAGACAGCGCTCGATGCGGGCGAGCGTCTCATCCTTCCCGACCAGCGCGAGGCTGAGGCCCAGAGGCGGGCTGACGGCGGCGCCCGTGAGGGCGATGCGGAGGGGCTGGGCGGCCTTGCCCATGCCGCAGCCTTCGGTCTCGGCGAAACGGTGGATCGCGTCCTCGATCGCGTCGGGTGTCCACTCGTCGATCGCGGCGAGCGCGTCGCGGGTCTTGGGCAGCACATCGAGACCCGAGGGCTCGCCCTTGAGCATGTGCTTCTTGGCGCTCTTGGCGTCGTAGGTGATCGACGCGCGGTCGAGCCACGCGAACGCGATCGCGTCCTTCGCGTCGCGGAGGGTCTTGGCGCGCGGGCGCGTTGCGGCGGAGGCGGTGGCCCAGCGGTCGGTGTCGGCGGCGCCCCACGACGCGAGCTCGGGATCGAACCGCTCCGCCCAGGCGAGCCACTCGGCGGCGAACGCCTCGTCGGTCATGTGGTGCTGGATGGTGTCGGCGTTGAAAGCGAGGAGCTTCTCGCGGTCGAACTTGCTGTTGGATTTTCCGATCCGCTCGAGGCTGAAGTGCTCCGCGAGGAAGCCCATGTCGAAGCGTTCGAGGTCGGTGCCGTCTTCGTTCTTGAGCCCGGGGTTCCAGCCCAGCAGGGCGAGGAAGTTGCAGAGCACACCGGGCAGGTAGCCCGCGGCGCGGAAGTCCTCGACATCGATCTCGGGCAGGTGCAGATCGAGCAACGACGCGACCGCGACGAGCTGGTCGCGCCCGAGCTGGCGCTGCTTGTCCTTGAGCCACCCCTTGAAGGTGTCTTCGGTCAGGTCGAGCACAGCGTGGGGCTGGCGGTCGCGCCCGGATTCGATGAGCGACGCGACGGAATCGAGCTTCGCGTCGCGGACGGCCTTCTTCGCGGCCTTGTCCTTGTCGCGCTTGCTCATCTTCGTGGAATCGAGGTTGAAGATCAGCGGCATGTGGGCGTATTCGGGGGTGTCGAACCCGAGGGCCCGTTGCAGGGCGATGTGCTTGGGCGTGTTGTTGAGGTGTTCCTGTCCGCGGAGGACATGGGTCACGCCCATGAGCGCGTCGTCGACGACGACCGCGAAGTGGTAGGTCGGGAAGCCGTCCTGCTTGCGGATGACGAAGTCGTCGAGTTCCTCGTAGGGGAAGGTGACCTCTCCCAGCACGCGGTCGTTGACGGTGATCGGTGTCTCGGGGAACTTGAGGCGCAGGACATGGGGTTCGGTCTTCGCGCGTTCGATCGCGGCGGCGTGGTCATAGTCCGCGGCCTGCCGATAGATGAAGGTCTTCTTCTCGGCTTCGGAGGCCTTGCGCATCGCCCCGAGCTGCTCGGGGGTGTCGAAGGCGGGGTAGGCGAGACCCGCGTCGAGCAGCTGCTCGAAGAAGCGGTCGTAGGTCTCGCGGCGTTGGGACTGGTAGTAAGGGCCGACGCCCCGGCTGTCACCGCCGCGGGTGATGCCGCCCTCGACGAACTCGGGCCCGTCGTCCCAAGTGATGCCGAGCCAGGCGAGGTCTTCGAGGATGCCCCTCGCGGCGTCCTCGGAGGACCGGGCCTGATCGGTGTCCTCGATGCGGAGCAGGAATCGGCCGTCCTCTCCCGCGGCGGCGCCGTCGTGTCGGACGCGCTGCGCGAAGGCCCAGCAGAAGAGCGCGGTGCGGGCGCCCCCGATGTGGAGGTGCCCGGTCGGGGAAGGGGCGAAGCGTGTGACGGTGGGGGTGCTCATGGTCCCGTACACTATTCACGAGCGGGCGGTGTCGTGCGCTCGCCCGGAGGTTCGGAAGGGAGGACGGCATGGTCCGATTGCTGCCGATCGTGTTGGGGCTCGGGATGATGCTGGTGCTCGCGGGGTGCGCGTCGGCGCCCAGTGAGGACGAGGCAGCGCCGGCGCTCGCCGCCGCGAGCCCGGTTCAGGTCCAGTTGCTCGTTGTTGCGATCGACGGGGAGCGATTCCGCAACACGACCGACGCGCGCTGGCTCCAGTCGTTCCTGACAAACGAGGCGCGGGATGTCGAGGTCGCGCTCTCGCGGACCGACGACCTTTTGCTCGAGGCGAAGCGTCGCCTGCGCAGCGCACCGGGCATCGAGTTCATCCGCGAGCCTGTTGTCGTGGTCCGACCCGGATCGCCCGCGACGGTCACCACCGCGATGGGGACAGGATCCGCGCTCGCGATCACCGTCCGGCCCCGGGAGGTCCGGGAGGGCGTCTACGAGATCAGCCCGCGCATCGCGTTCACGCACGACCAATCGGGGGGGACGGGCGAGATGAACGGGGTGACCTTCCGGGCGCCCGCGGTCCGGTACGGGACCGTTCCGCTGACGGTCCCCGCCGGGGAGGCCCGCGCGGTGCGCATGCGGCGGGAGATCGGGTCGACGATCCGCCCGTCGGATCTGCAGGTGTTCGTGTTCGCCAAGCTCACGCCCGCGGGCTGAGGGACGAATCGCGGGAAAAGAACCCCGGAGCATCCACAATTGGTGGCGGATCGTTTATACTTCAGGGCCGCGCTCGGCGTGCCCGAAGGAGGTCGGGCGGGCGCGGCTGTCGAACTCTTCTCGGGAGGCTTACCCCATGGCTGTGCGCAACCCCGCTGATATCCGCAACATCATCCTGACCGGCCAGAGCGGCGCGGGGAAGACCACGCTGAGTGAGCGTTTGCTCTTCGAGGCGGGGGAGACGACCCGTCTGGGCTCGGTCGAGGAGGGCAACACCGTCAGCGACTGGCGCGACAGCGAGAAGGCCCACCACCAGTCGCTCTACACGACGGTGATGCACTTCGAGCACGAGAAGCACACGGTGAACATGATCGACGCGCCGGGCACGCCCGACTTTATCGGGCACGCGATCGCGGCGTTCCCCGCGATCGAGACGGTGTGCGTCGTCGTCGACGCGGCGAAGGGCATCGAGCCCGTGACGCGTCGGATGATGAATGTCGCCAAGCAGCGCAACCTTCCCCGGATGGTGATCATCAACAAGATCGACGAATCGGGTGTCGACCTGGAGGGCGTGACGGAGGCGATCCGCGAGGAGTTCGGCGCCGAGTGCCTGCCGGTGAATCTGCCCAAGGCGGACCTGAGCGATGTCGTGCCGGTGTTCGACGAGGAGGTCGACGAGCCGACCGTGTTCTCGTCGGAGCCCGACGCGCACCAGCAGATCGTCGAGCAGATCGTGGAGATGCAGGACGACCTGATGACGCAGTACCTCGAAGAGGGCAGCGACGAGAACATCGACAAGGGCGTGCTGCACGACGCGTTCGAGGCGGCGCTGCGGGATGCGCACCTCGTGCCGATCTGCTATTGCTCCGGGAAGACGGGCGCCGGTATCAAGAACCTGATGCATGTCATCGCGAGCCTGCTGCCCAGCCCGCTGGAGGGCAACCCGCGTCCGTTCCTCCGCGAGACGGACGGGGTCGAGGTCGAGTTCCACGCGGAGGCGGACCCCGACAAGCCCGTGCTCGCGCATGTGTTCAAGGTGGCGACCGACAAGCATGTGGGCAAGCTGGGCGTGTTCCGCGTGCACCAGGGCACGGTGCGCGCAAAGAGCGAGCTGATCATCGACGACCACAAGAAGGCGGCGCGGATCGGGCACATCGTCAAGCGTCAGGGCAAGGACCACGAGGAGGTCGAGGCGCTGGGGCCAGGCGACATCGGCGCCGTCACCAAGATCGACGATCTCCACTTCGACGCGACGCTGCACCAGGACCACGACATGGACTCGGTGCACCTGCGCCCGCTCCCGCTGCCCAAGCCCATGTATGGGCTCGCGATCGAGCTCAAGAACCACGCGGACGAGACCAAGTTCGGCTCGGCGATCCACAAGTTCATGGACGAGGACCCCTGCCTGAAGCTCGAGCGCATCGCGGCGACCAAGCAGACCGTCCTGCGCGGGCTGGGCGAGACCCACCTCCGCGTCGTGATCGAGCGGTTGAAGGAAGAGTCGGGCATCGAGCTCGAGTTCAGCGCGCCCAAGGTCGCCTACAAGGAGACCATCCGCGGGAAGGCGGAGGGGCACCACCGGCACAAGAAGCAGACGGGCGGCGCGGGCCAGTTCGGCGAGGTCTACCTCCGCGTCGAACCCCTCAACGGCGAGGCCGCCGACGCGGGAGAGGAATTCGAGTTCGTCAACGCGACCGTGGGCGGCTCGATCCCCAGGCAGTTCATGCCCGCGATCGAGAAGGGTGTGCGGCAGGCGCTCTCCGACGGCGCGGTTGCGGGCTATCCCATGACGGGCGTGAAGGTCGAGGTCTACGACGGCAAGTACCACTCCGTGGATTCCAAGGAGATCGCGTTCGTCACCGCGGGCAAGAAGGCGTTCATCGACGCGGTGAACAAGGCGAGCCCCGCGCTGCTCGAGCCCTTCGTGACCGTCGAGGTCACGGCGCCCTCGCAATACATGGGGGACCTCACGGGCGACATCTCGACCCGGCGCGGACGCGTGCAGGACACCAAGATGCTCCCGGGCGACCGGTGCACCGTCGTCGCGCAGGCGCCGCTCGCGGAGTTGCAGAACTACTCGACCGAGCTCAAGAGCATGACGCACGGCGCGGGCTCGTACACGATGGATTACAGCCACGACGAGCCCTGCCCGCCGCATGTTCAGCAGGAGGTCATCGCCGCGTTCGAGGGGCACGGCGACGACGACTGAGCGCGTCGGGCGGGATCATTCACCGAACGCGTAGCCGAACGCGTCGATGTCGACCGCGAACTTCTCCGCGATCATATCGCGGAGCGCGGGGGTGTAATAGTCTGTGTAGGGTCGGCGTCCGCTCCCGGTGTTCCGCTTCTTGTGGGGCAGCGCGAGGGCGGGCGCGCCGATCCGTTCGCAGATCGTGCGGAAGTCGGTTTCGAGCGACTCGAACCGGCCCACGAAGTCGACCGCGATCTCGCCCGACTCGTCGACGAGCCAATCACGCTGGTTGGTCTTGGGCGAGGGGTGCAGGCAGGTGTCGCTCGCGCGTTCGATCCACGCGCAGAATGCCCCGAAGTCGGTCGGGGCGCCCACGCGTCCCCGTTCCTTGCGCAGGAAGAGCGAGACGACGCGGTCCCAGGGGTTGCGGACGAATCCGAACTTGAAGGCGCTCGCGAAGAAGGCGGGCCCTCCGGGTGTCGCGCCGAGCGCGCTCCGGATCTCGAGCAGATCGCGGTGCGGCTTGCCGACATGGGTGCACCGCAGCGCATCGGAGATGCTCGTCCCCGCGGTCTTGGGCACTTTCACGAAGACGCAGCGGTAGGGAACCGAGATCATCGACGGGGCTCCGAGCGATCGCGACCCGCGCGGCGCGATGCCGGCGAGTCCGCATCCTATCGGCGCGGGTTGCGGGGGCTCTTGCGGCGCGAGGGCGAGACGGGCGGGTGCGGGCCGCGCTTCGGGGCGGTTTCCGGGGTGTCGTCCTCGCGACCCCCGGAGCCGTTCGTCGTGACGGGCTCGCGCCCGGCGTGCGGGGCCGCGTCGGGGGGGCTGATTCCGCCGTCGTCGCCGATGCGGCCGAAGATCATCCGCCCCGCCGCGGTCTGGAGGGAGCTCCGGACGGTGAGCGTCGCTTCGTCGCCGATCGCGTGCCCCCCGTCTTCCGCGACGACCATCGTCCCGTCCTCGAGGTACCCGACTGCCTGGCCCGGCTGCTCGCCCGCCTTGATCAGGCGGACGGTGAGCGTTTCTCCCGGGACGAGCGCGGGCTTGAGCGCGTTCGCCAGCTCGTTGATGTTGAGCACGGGGATGTTGCGGAACCCCGCGATCCGCGCGAGCGCCACATCGCTGGTGGCGATCAGGCCCTGCACCTGCACCGCGAGTTCGACGAGCATCTGATCGACCGCCTTGCCCGGAACGGGCGTCTCATCGATCGTGACATCCATGGTCGCGCTGCGCTGCAGGCGGGAGATGACCTCGAGCCCGCGCCTGCCCTTGGCGCGCCGGAGCTTGTCGGATGAGTCCGCGAGCGTCTGGAGCTCGTCGACGACGAAGAACGGGATGACGACCGGCGCCTGGAGGATGCCGGTTTCGCCCACATCCGCGATCCGCGCGTCGATGATCGCGCTGGTGTCCAGCAGCATCGGGCGCTGCCCCCGCAATTGCTTCGCGAACTCGACATACGGGATCACGAGGCGGAAATCGTCCTGCGTCTGCAGCACCGTCGAGATCCCCAGATAGCACAGGCTGATGCCCAGCAGGACCTTGATCGTGTTCACGATCGGCGCGTTGTCCGCGAAGTCCCACGAGGTCGCGACCAGGTCGACCACGAACCCCAGCGCGATCGTCACGATCAGCCCCGCGACGAGACCGAAGATGATGCCCCCGAAGGTCTGCAGCTTCTTGTTGGGCGTGAGCACATCGACCGCGAGGAACCCCGCGGCCCCCACGATCACGAGCGTCAGGGGGAGCCACCATCGCGCCGCGAGGTCGAAGGTCAGGCCCGGGGAGACATCCTCGCCGAACTGGATCAGGTTCAGCAGCGTGACGGTGATGATGAGCACGACGAACGACCCGCGCAAGACGCGCAGGAGCAGGCTCTGCTGCCTCGCGGCCGCCTCGACGGGGTTCAGAAGCCGTCCCCCGCTCCGCCGGGGCCCCGCCTCGCTCGGCGCGTCGGGGCCGACCGGGGCGTCGTCGCTCGCGGAACGGTCGTGCTGTTCGTTCGATCGGGTCATGGGTGGGTCCTGCGGGTCCCGATTCGCCCCATCCGGGCCGCCGGTTCTCCCGCGTCCCAGATTCGCCGGGTCGAATCGAGCCTTCACGCGGAGTGTACCGGGCCCGCGCGGGTGACCTAGCATCCCGCTCGACCCCCTCCGGTGACGGCCGGGCCCGGTCACGGGCGGCGCGTGAACCTGGTCAGGGCTTGACCGCAGCAGCCATAAGCGTTTGTCGTTCGGTGAACGGTTACCTGGCCGTCACCGGGAGGGGTCGTGCGCGCCCTGTGACCGATGCAGGCGTCGGGCCCCCATCCGCTCTGCCCACGCCGGGGGAATCAGGGGCACCCCGCGGTGAACGAGGCGACGAACGCGGTGATATCGGCGAGGTCGAACACGCCGTCGGGGTTGAGGTCCGCGATCGGATCGCCCGTGGTGAAGCCGCCGACGAATACCGAGATGTCCGCGAGGTCGAGCACGCCCGCGGGGGGCGCGAGGTCCGCGGGGCAGGGCGCGGGAGGCGAGCACTGGTTGAGGCGCACCGAGACCGTGCGCGGGTAGACGAGCGCCGCGTCGGGCATGCCGTCCTGGTCGAGATCCTCGGTGCGCACGAGCGCGGCTTCGTCGTAGACATTGCCCTCGACATAGATCCCGTCGAGCTCGTAGAGCCCGTTGCCCCGGTTCCGGACGACGGCGCCGCCCTCGACCGCGAGGACGAGATCCATGTCGCCGTCCTGGTCCAGGTCGGCGGAGGTCGCGTCCGTCGCGTTGTTGAGCTCGATCAGGTCCTGCTCGACGCCCGCGCCCTGAAGCACAACCGCGGGGGCGCCGAAGGAGGGCGTGCCCCCCGACTCGTAGACCGCGAAGGGCTGGAGGCCGACGACATCGCGGATGCCGTCTCCGTCGAGATCGGAGACGGGCACGACTCTCGTATGGAACGACGCCAGCGGCTCGGTGTCGAACGAGCGGCTCCCCATATTCCAGAGCACCTTCCCGCGATCGGCCTGCGCGACCGCCTCGGACCCGAGCAGGAGTTCGGCGAGCCCGTCCCCGTCGAGGTCCGCGATCCGCGGCGCCGACGGGCGGACGCCCGTGAATTGCGTGAACGACCCGAAGGTCCCGGTGCCCTGATGGTGCCAGAAGACCCAGCCCCGGTTCGACCCGCCCGCGAGTGAGACGACGATGTCGTCCCAGCCGTCACCGTCGAGATCGCCCGCGGCGTAGCGGGGGTTGTCGGTCAGAGCGACCTGGGTGTTCGGCAGGTTCAGGAATTGCTCGGCGCCGAAGGTCCCGTCGCCGTTCCCCGGGAACATGCTGAGCGTGCTGTTGGGGCCCTGGCAGAAGAGGTCCACGACTCCGTCCCCGGTCAGGTCGCCCGCCCTCGTGCGGCTCGCGCTCCGCGAGGCCTGGATCAGCTGCGTCGGGGCGTGGGTCCCGTCCGGATTGCCGATCGCGTAGGCGATCGGAGCGTGGTTCCCCCCGGGCGGGATGGGCGCGGAGCCCACGAGGTCGGGGATCCCGTCGGCGTTGAGATCGGCGAAGGCGCCCCGTTCGGCGACGAAGTACACCTCGTCGATCCGCGTGTCGAGATCGAACCCGGAGACCCCGTCCGTCAGCGCGAGGCGGAGCAGTTGACCCCCGCTGGGCGTGACGCCCGAGCGCCACGCGATGTCGGGCAGCCCGTCGGCGTTGAGGTCCTCGGTGCGTTCCGCGAATCCGAATCTCGGGAACGAGTTCTCTTCGACCAGCGCGTCGCCTTTGACGAGGTAGAGGTGCATCCCCACCTGCGCTTCGAGGGTGAGCAGGTCGCCCGCTCCGTCCCCGTCGTAGTCCGCGATCGCGATCACCGAGTCGCGGAGCGGGTTCCCACCGGGTTTCGAGAGGGGCGTGACGACGGGCGAGCCGCTCTGGTCGAGTTCGAGGCGGTGGAGGTGCCGCCCCGCGACATCGGAGTCCAGCGCGATGTAGAAGGCGGGGGCCGATGGGGGGGCGCTCGGGTCCGGCGCGATCCGCAGGCGGGTTTCGCCCTGGGACCCCGGAACATCGATCGGGGGTTCGAACGAGCCGTCCGCTCTCCCGTAGCAGAGACCGATTCGGCGCTCGGGGTTCACCTCGCCCATCACGAGGAAGCAGTCCGTAACCCCGTCGAGGTCGAAGTCTCCGAAGAAGGGCGGGCCCAGCGACCATCCTCCCGTTGCGTCGATGGGCGACGAGATCGGAGCGCCCAGCCCCGCGGGCGATCCGAGCAGGGTGTACAGCACCAGGTCGGATTCCGGGTCGAGCAGGAGGTCGAAGTTCCCGTCCTGGTTCTGGTCGAAGACCGCGACCTGCTTGGCCGTCCCGTCGGGCAGGGCGGGGACGGTCCAGAGGGCGCCGTCGAACCCGGTCGGGGTGCCCAGCCTGATCCGGTGCGTGCGGGCCGTCCGGTCGGCGTTGTCCTCGGTGTAGAGCAGGTCGGGGCGCCCGTCCCCGTTGAAGTCGGCGGGGGCGACGGGGACCCACACCCAGGCAAACCCGGGATCGAGCGGGATCGACTGCTGGAGCGAGAACGACCCCGCGCCGTCGTTGCGGTAGAGCTCGAAGCGGAGCGCCTGCCCGTTCACGCCGGGCTGGAAGCGGATCAGGTCAATGTCGCCGTCGAGATCGAAGTCGGTGGGGACATTCCCGGCGAAGTCCGCGTAGCCCGCGGTGACCGGTGACACGACGGGCGGGCCGAAGGTTCCCGCGCCGTCGTTGAGGTG
The DNA here is from genome assembly GCA_002480345.1 of Phycisphaerales bacterium UBA7812. GTDB lineage: Bacteria > Planctomycetota > Phycisphaerae > Phycisphaerales > UBA1924 > UBA1926. The sequence goes on from DLBY01000022.1 coordinate 9,891, forward strand.
CACGGCGATCTGCGTCGAGCTCAACGCGATGAGATCGGGCGAGCCGTCCGCGTTCGCGTCCGCGACGAGGTGCTCATCGACCCCCGGGAGGGAGCGAACGCCCGGATGCTCGAAGACCTCGCCCACTGGGCACGCCTGACCCGCGGCGCACGCACACGCCGCGACGAGGACGCCGATCGGCGCGATTGCTCGAAATTCCACTTGCTCCCCTTCCGCTCGGCTCTTCGGATTCGCCGCTGCGAGATAGGCGGCATCTTAGAGAGTAATGAGAAAGGCGAAGCCGGGCAAAGGAAACCCGAATCATGATCAAACTTTAATCTTCTGACGGTACCCCACCCGCCCGCTCCAGCGTCCGCCGCGCGTTGCCCACATACCGGTGATCGGGCCCCAGCGCCGCCTCAAGCCCGTCGAGGCCGGCGGACGCCAGCGCGCGGGCCTCGTCGAGCCGACCCGCGTCGATGAGCATCTGCGCGTAGACAACGCGGGTGACATTGGTGTCCACATTGCCGTCGCCCATCGTGCGCACGCGAGTGTCCAGCACATCGAGGAAGATCGGTTCCGCCTCGTCGAAGCGGCCCAGGTCCGTCAGCAGCATCGCGTGGTTGTTCCGAGTCGTCAGCGTGTCGGGGTGCTCGGGGCCGTACAGACGCTCGTAGAGCGCGCACGCCTCGAGACTCAGAGGCACCGCTTCTTCCGAACGTTCGAGGTGCTGATAGATCAGCGACACCGCGCCGATCGCCGCGAGCGTGATATCGCTCTCCGGGAGGTCCCGACGCCCCGCCTCCGCGACCGCGTTGTAGTGGCGCAGCGAGGCCTGATAGTCTCGTCGCTTGTAGGCGACACGCCCGAGATTCGCCTCGGTTTCCAGGACTGCCGCCGCGTCCAGCCCCGGGTTTGCCTGCGCCACCGTCCGAGCGCGCGCGAGCAGATCCGACGCGGCCTCGAGGTCGTCGACATCCATCGCGAGCAGCGCGAGATCGTTGAGCCGGGCGATGCGCGCGCGAGGATCCGTTGACGGGGTGAGCTCGAGCGCGCGCTCAAGATTGACCCTCGAGCGATCGAAGTCGTTCAGCGTCGAGTAGATATCGCCCAGTGAATCGCGGAGCAGCGCCTCGGCCTCCGGCGCCTCCGCGAACCGTTCGTCGATCGATCCCGACGCGTTGTTGAATGCGCCGATCAGGGAGATGTCTTTCGACCCGCCCTCGCGCGGGTCCGCCTGCGCCACCAGGTCCTCCACGAGGAACGCGTTGATCAGGGCGAGGTTCGTGCGCTCGCGCTCCGCGATCCCGCGCTGGTCGTCCGCGAGCGCGCGCTGCCGCTCCGCCTCGCGCAGCGCCCCGGTGACCGCGATGAGCGATCCCACGAGCACCGCGAAGATGAGCGCGAGCGCGCCGACCACGACCCGGTTCCGCTTGGTGAACTTCGCGAGGTGATACCAGGTGCTGGGGGGGCGGGCGAGGATCGGCTCGTCGGCGAGAAGCCTGCGGATATCCGCCGCGAGCGCCGACGCGGAGGCGTACCGCGCGTCGGGCGACTTCGCCATCGCCTTCTCGAGGATGGTGCCGATGTCGGGGTCGAGATGGGGCGCCGCGGTGCGCACCGGAACGGGCGCCACCTCCTTGATGCGTTGCATCGCCTCGAACATGCTCACGCGGGTCGTCTCGATCGGGAGGCGACCGGTGAGCATCTCGTAGGCGACGACCCCGAGCGCGTAGACATCGCAGCGCGGGTCGATCGCGGCGGGATCGCCCGAGACCTGCTCGGGGGACATGTAGTGGAGCGTCCCGACGACCTGGCCCGCCTGCGTGGGGGCGGTGACGCCCGTCTCCTCGATGTTGACCATCTTCGCGATGCCCAGGTCGAGCACCTTGGGGTCTCCGTCGCCCGTGACGAAGATGTTCTCGGGTTTGAGATCCCGGTGCACGACCCCGCGCGTGTGCGCATGGTCGATCGCGTCGCAGACGCGCGCGAGCAGGGATAAACGACCCCGGGGGCTCAGGGCGTGCGCATCCGCGTAGTCGGTGATGGGCACGCCCTCGACGAGCTCCATCGCGAAGAAGGGCTGCTCGTCGCCCTGCCCGTCGAGCGCGTCGAGCCCGATCTCGAAGAGGGCCGCGATCCCCGGGTGGCTCAGCCGCGCCAGGGCTTCCGCTTCGAGTCGGAACCGCCTCAGGGCGTTGTCGCCGTGCACGGCGCGGCGGATCAGCTTGAGCGCGACGGTGCGGCGGGGGTTGATGCGCTCGGCGCGATAGACGATGCCCATCCCGCCTCGTCCGATGACCTCGCGCAGGGTGTACGCGCCGATGCGCTCGGGGATGGGAGCCGCCCCGGCCCGCTCGCGGGGTGGGGCGCCCGACAGGCTGAGCCCCGCGGTGGTGCCCGACGCGGCGGCGTCTGCGCTGAGCAGCGCGCGCACCTCCGCGATCAGTCGCTTGTCTCCGTCGCAGGCTTCCGCGATGACACGCTCGCGATCGTCGGGATCCGCGTCGAGCGCGCGCTTGAACGCGCTGTCGATGATCGCGAAATCGTTGCCGGCACCGCTCATGGGGCTGTCCCCTCGTCGCGGCCCGCGTCCGTTCCGAGTTCGGGGCGCAGACGCCGGAGGAGCCAGGCCCGCGCCATGCGCCAGTCGGCGCTCGCGGTGCTCCGGGCGATGCCCACGAGATCCGCGGCCTGCTCGAGGGTGAGGCCCCCGAAAAACCGGAGCTCGACGAGCCTCGCCTTCCGCTCATCGAGCGTCGCGAGCTCGTCGAGCGCCTCGTCGAGGGCGGCGAGGTCCTCGAGCCCGATCGATTCGGCGCGTGTCGTCGCGGGATCGCCCAGCGTGACGCGGTGGCGCCCGCCGCCTCTCTTGTCGCGCCCGGCGCCCCGCGCATGGTCGATGAGCACATGGCGCATGACGCGCGACGCGAGCGCGAAGAACTGGGCGCGCTCCATGGGTTGCAGTGTCGCGCCGCCCAGCAGGCGGGCGCAGGCCTCGTTGACGACGGCGGTGGGCTGGAGGGTGTGGCCCGCGCGCTCCTCGCGGAACAGACCCGAGGCGATCACGCGCAGTTCGTCGTGGAGGATCGCCATCAGCTGCGCGGGATCCTCACCCTGGATCGTCGCGCGCAGGCGCGCGGCGATCGCGTCTGGGCTCGTTGCGGATGGTGGGTGAGGCGGGTCCTGCACGGGCGGATCGTATCACGATCGGTGCGAAGGACTCGGCTCGTTGTTCACGGGCAGCCCGCGTTGAACGCGGCGACGAACGCGGAGATATCCGCGAGATCCCAGACCGCGTTCCCGTCGAAGTCCGCGATCGGATCGGACGCGACGAACCCGGCGATGAAGGTGTTGAGGTCCGCGAGGTCGAGCTGCCCGGTGGGGGGCGCGAGGTCCGCGGGCGAGCACGCGCCGGTGCAGGCGTCGAGCAGGCCGTCCCCGTCGCTGTCCAGCGCGCGGTCGATGGTGCTGTACTCCGCGGTGAAGCGGATCGCGTTGGTCGCGCAGAGCTCCGGGTTGACATCGGGCGTGTACTCGATGTCGAAGGTGATGTCGCTTCCGAACGCGTTCCAGGTCGCGGCGTCGATCGTCACGGTGGAGAACGAGGCGGCACAGTCGCTCCCGCCCGACGCGAACGCGATCCCGTAGGGCTCGCCGTTGACGACGACGGAGACGAACTCGCTCGAACTCGAGAAGTCCGCGCCGGCGCGGATGGTCAGCGTGACCTCGGAGAACGCCTCGGGCGCGTCGGTCAGGGTGGTCGAGAGCGGGAGAGAGAACGAGCTCTCGAGATCGATGATCGGCGCGTCGATCACGACGCGGGGGGTTGCCTGCGCGATGTCCGCGATCCCGTCGTTGTTGCAGTCGTCGAGCAGGCCCTGGGCGAGTTCGCACGCGTCGAGCGCGCCGCTCGCGTCGCTGTCGGAGGCGGGGTCGAACACGAGTTGGAAGACATCGCCCGTGCCGTCGTTGTCGCAGTCGGTCGAGGCGTCCATGCCCCCGGCGCGGAAAGACGCGACACCGGGGAAGGTCTCGCCGATGAGGCGGGCGTTGTCGGCGGCGCCCGCGACGCCCGTGGGCACCCCGCCGTTGAGCACATCGGGGTTGGAGAACTGGGGTCGGCGCGAGCCCGGGGAGTAGGCCATCACGCTCCGCCGGAGGCTGCCCCCCGTGGTGGTCCAGCGCCACCCGAAGCCGTACTCGCGGTAGGACCCGCCCGCGTTGTCGACGTCGTGGGTGGCGCCCTGGTTGTGCCCCAGCTCGTGGGCGAAGGTCAGGTTGCCGATCGCGCACGACTGCGCGGTGAGGCTGAACCCGGAGCCCTGCGATTCGGGCGCGAGGTAAGCGACGCCGCAGATGCCGATGCCCGATTCGCTGATGACGGCGACGAGGTCGGCGCCGGTCGCGTCCCGCAGGTCGTGGGCCTCGTCCATCACGCCGTCGGCGGGGCTGCGCACGGCGCTCAGCAGGCTTGAGCCGGAGAAGCCTCCCGGGTCGCCTGTCCACACACCGACCAGTTCGAGGCGGCACGCGACAGCGCCATCGTCGCCGACGGTCATCAGGCTGTTGTCGTACGCGGTGTTGGCCGACTCGATCGCCGCGGACGCGAACGCGAACACCTGGTTCTGCCCGCCGACCTGAGCGGCTCCCGTTTCGGTGAAGCCCACGAGGACGCGTGTGATCTGCTCCGGTTCGCCGCGCAACGCGGGATCGCCAACAGCGGGTTGCTCGCCCTCTGCACCCTCCCGCAGCGCCACGCAGCCGGGAAGGGCGGCACGCCCCAGATCGAGGACGCGGACGCGCATCGGGTCGGCGGTCGGGCGGATCTCGTACACGCCGCGGTCGCTCCAGACCGCGCCCGCGATCGCGCCGTCCACTTCGCAGAGCAGGAAGTGCCCCGCGTCGCCGACCAGCGAGCCCCGGACGGTGCGGGCGCCGGTGAATCCGGTGATCGAAACACCGGTCGGCTGGAGAACGAACTCAGCGGGGCCGAGATCGACCCGGACCGGTGTGCGGCCGCTCGTTGCGTCGAGGATCGCTTGGAACGGCAGCGTGCACTGTCCGGCAGAAGTCGGCGCTGAAGCGGGGCGTGCGACGACGCCTGCGCGTTCGGTGAGCGACCCCGCGGGCGACTGAGCGGCGTGTGAGGCGGTGAGCAGACAGACAGACGCGGCGGCGACGGCGCTGGTGAACGGCATGGTGGATCTTCCCGGCAATCGGAGCCGGGTGAGACCCCCGGCGGCGTGAACAGACCGCAGCGCCCCTCACGCCGCGTGTTTTATCCCGTACGCATCGGGCCGCGATCCCGTTCCAGATTCGAGAGACAATCGGGCTTTGGACGGGTCGGAGAGGGTTCAGGGGCACCCAGCGTTGAACGATGCGACGAAGGCGACGATGTCGGCAAGGTCGAACACCCCGCTGCCGTCGAGATCGCCCGACGGCTCCTGGTTCGAGAACGCGGTGACGAACGCGACGATGTCCGCGAGATCGAGCGTCCCGAAGGGCTCGGCGAAGTCCGCGTCGGTGCAGCCCGCGGGGCGGTTCGACCACGCGTCCAGCGCGTTGGCGATCGGGTCGCGGAGCGCCTCGGCCGTGATGGCGTGCAGGGGCGACGCGTCGTCGGCTTCGGACTCGAGGTAGCAATTGATCGAGAACTCGCGGAGCGTGGCGGCATCGGTCTGGTCGTCGTAGAACGGCACGCCGACGAACGCGAAGGACGCGCGGCGGGTGACGGGGACATTGTTCTGCTCGCCGACGCGGGCGGTGGTGTCGAGCGCGAGTTCGCGCCAGAGGCGCGCAGTCGCGTCCTTGAAGGCCTGGATCTGGGCGGGTGTCAGGTCGTATTCGAGCGCTTCATCGTCGATGATCGCGTCGATCGCGGCGTTCACGGGCGACGGCGCGGGGACGAACATGTACGCGAGGAAATCGTCGCGTGACTGCGCGTCGCCCAGCGAGCCGTCGGTCATGGCTTCGATGAGGGCGGTGAGTTGCTCGAGCGTGACGGTCGCGTCGCAGTATCGTCCGCTGCCTGAGGGGATGCCGAAGTCGACGAGGCGTGGGCAGTTGAAGTTGCAGTCCGGGTCGGCGATCGAGTTGATGAACGGGTTGATGTTCTCGGCGAGGTAGCGCTCTTCGATGAGCGTCTGGGCGGATGAATAATCCTGCAGGTCGCGCATGCGTTCGAGCAGCTCGCGGATGGTGAAGAGCTCGGGGTCGCAGATGGTGGTGGGGGGCGGGCACGCGAGCGGCTCGCAGGTGTTGAGCTGCTGCTCGGTGAGGTCGAGGTCGTCGTTGAGTACGGCGTAGGCGGTCAGGAACGGCATGTGCGCCGGGAGGCCGAACCCGACATTGATGCCGTTCTGCAGCCGCTTGCCGTCGGCATGGACGCCCGGGATCTCGGTGTCTGCGCCGATCTCGGCCATGTGGAACCCGCAGCGTTCGGTCGACTGCAAGGGGCGGATCGTCGCGGCGTCGTCGAACGCGTCGCGGGCGAAGAACTGGAGCCTCGTCGCCGCGTCGACGAAGGTGCCCTCGGTCTTGATGAACGCGTCCACGGTTCCGAAGCCGGAATCGACAATGTAGTAGTACTCGATGTCGGTGAGGCGGAAGCCCGCGGTGAGCCCGGGCAGGTCGAACTCGAAGTCGTTGACCTCTGGATCGAAGTCGTCGGTAAAATCGCGCGGGATGTTGCGGCGGCGGGTGGGGTCGGCGTAGGTCGGCGAGGCGAGCGAGGCGACATGGTTGTAGACGGGGCGGTCCTCGTCCCACGGGATGAAGATCGCGTCCCACCGCGGGTCGTCGGCATTGCGCCCGCTCTGGATCTCGAGGTCGAGGATGCGTCCGAGCGACTGCTGGTAGAACAGGATCTCGCTCTGCGTCATGTCGAAGCGGGCCCACCAGTCGGTCGAGCCGGTCGCGGCGAACCCCGCGTTGATCACAGCGATGATCGCATAGGTGGGCTCGTCGTTGTCGTTGATGCCCGAATACTCGATATCGACGGGGCGGTACGAGAACGGGAAGCCGTCGGGCATCGCCTGGATCGACGCCTGCGTCGCCTCCATATCGATGTACCACTGCGCGAAGTTGTCGCCCTCGTTGGGCACCGCGACCGCGGTTATCTGGGGCGGGTCGTTGAACCCGTTGTACTCGATATCGATCGGGCGCAGGCTGTTGAGGTTGAGGGCCTGGATGACGGTCGCCGCCGGGGCCGGACCGATGACCCGGAGCCCGTCGATCTCGTACGGCCCGGTGTTCTCCACATCGACCGAGTGGTAGGACAGCGAACTCACATTCACCCAGTTGCTCGTGTATGAGTAGGGGAACTCGAAATCGGCGGGTCGGCGGTCCGACGAGAGCTTCTGCGCGAAATCGGGCAGCGACACCGCGGGCTCGGCGATCTCCCACGGGACCGTCACCGGCGAGGTCCGGTGGACCGTGTGGTCCGGGTTCGCCGCAACCCCCGTGGGGAGTGCGAGCGGAAGCGAGGCGAGCACGGCGCAGCGGATCGCCGTCGAAGCGGTGCGGTTCGGTTCGTTCATCTGTCCTCCGAGGCTGTTCCCCAGACTCTTCTCGAGGCGTCCCCGCAGCGCCGCAGCGCCGGAGCGCCGCGTGCGCCGCGCTGTTTCCGGAGCAGGATCGCCGATTTCCAAGCGACAGACTATCGCGGGGGTCACGCTTCCCGAAGAGCGTTTCTATGATCCCATCCGGCTCCAGCCGGACACCACTCCGTACCTCAAGGGAAATCCATGGCAGACAACCACTTCGACATCATCGTCATCGGCGGCGGCCCCGGGGGCTATGTCGGCGCCATCCGCGCCGCCCAGCTCGGGTACAAGACCGCGATCATCGACCGCGCCAAGCTGGGCGGCGTGTGCCTCAACTGGGGCTGCATCCCCTCCAAGGCGCTGCTGAGCAACGCCGAGCTGATGGAGAAGCTCGCCCACAAGCAGGACTGGGGCCTCGAGATCAAGGGTGAGGTCAGTTTCGACTGGGACAAGGTCATCGGGCGTTCGCGTGATGTCGCGAGCAAGCTCAACAAGGGTGTTGAGTTCCTGATGAAGAAGAACAAGATCGAGCACATCGTCGGGCACGCGAAGATCACCAAGGGCGCGACCGGCGGCACCCCCTGCGAGATCGAGATCTACGACTGCGAGGTCAAGGAAGAACTGACCAGCAGCCCCGCGACCCCCGCCGACAAGCCGAAGCAGAAGCTCACCGCCGGCAAGGTCATCATCGCGACCGGATCGGTCGCCCGTGACCTGCCCTTCGCGAAGTTCGACGGCGACAAGATCTGGGGCGCCCGCGAGGCGATGTACAACAAGGAGCAGCCCAAGAGCATGATCGTCGTCGGGTCCGGCGCGATCGGCATGGAGTTCGGATACTTCTACAAGCAGTTCGGCACCGAGGTCACCGTCGTCGAGATGATGGACCGCATTCTCCCCGTCGAGGACGAGGAAGTCTCCAAGCAGATGCTCCGCCACTACAAGAAGGCGGGCTTCAACTTCGAGCTGGGCTCCACGCTCGTTGATGTCGATACCAAGGGCAAGGGCGTCAAGGCGACCATCGCCCCGATGAAAGACGGCAAGCCCGACGAGAGCAAGACCAAGACCCTCGAGGCCGACAAGCTGCTGCTCGCGATCGGTGTCAAGGGCCGCTTCGACGGGCTCTTCGACGACAGCCTCGGGCTCGAGATCGTCAAGGACCACATCAAGACCGACTATGTCCCGCTCGGCCCCGACAGCCCCATGGAGCCCAAGGCGCTCACCTACAAGACCAGCGTCAGCGGGATCTACGCGATCGGCGATGTCATCGGCCCGCCCTGGCTCGCCCATGTCGCCAGCGAGGAGGCGATCCTCTGCGTCGAGCGCATCGCCTTCAACGACGGCAAGGAAAAGCACGAGCCCATTCCGATGGACTACACCGTCATCCCGGGGTGCACTTACTGCCAGCCCCAGGTCGCCAGCGTCGGGTTCACCGAGCAGGCCCTCAAGGCGAAGGGTCTCAAGAAGGGCGAGGACTACGAGGTCGGCATGTACCCCTTCCAGTCCCACGGCAAGGCGATCGCCGCGCAGCACAACGAGGGATTCGTCAAGATCCTCCGGGGCCTCCCGCGCGGCGAGATCCTCGGCGCCCACATCATGGGCGATCAGGCAACCGAACTCATCGCGGAGTTCAGCCTCGCGCGCCGTCTTGAGGCGACCACCGAGGAACTCATCGCGACCGTCCACGCCCACCCGACGATGCACGAGAGCGTGCACGAGGCGGCGCTCGCGAGCGAGGGGCGCGTGATTCACCTGTAAGAGGACCCGAATCCCACCGATCTCCCCAGCCGCGGCGATCTGCCGCGGTTTTTTTATGCCCATGCCGCATCGGAACGGCGATTCTCGTTCGGTACATCATGACGGCCGATCAATGAAGAGGTTATATTGATCGGGTCGATCTCCTCGTTCGCTCTTGATGATGCAACGAGAGCAGCGGTCCGGGAAGAGAAGAACCGTGTGCGTCCGACCGGCGGGCCCGCGGATCGGGAAGCGTTGTGTATGTGTTCAGAAGACTCTGCTGATGGGGGCACACTCGCCGTCGAGGATGTCCGCACGATCGTTCGTCTGCTGGGTTCGGTTGCCGATCTCGAGGGCACGCCTGTCGAGAAGAAGCACGCGCTGATGGACGGGCTGAGCGAGATGCTCGGTGTCTCCGCCTGGCTCTGGGTTGTCAGCCGATTCGACCCGGGCTCGCACCCGATGGCGGTGCATGTGCACGGGGGTGGGTTCTCCGATCGCGACATCGGCCTGATCTTCGAAGCGCACGCGGACACCGATCACCCGCTCCCGGAGCTCGAGCCCCTCACGCGCCTGATGCTCGAGGGCAAGCCCTTCGCGCGCCGGCGTGTCGATCTCGTGCCCGATGACGGGAAATGGAGAGGGGAGAGCTTCCGGATCTACCGCGGGCCGATCGGGGTGGACGAGTTCCTGTACGGGTTCTTCCCCATCGCGGGGCACCTCGTCAGCGGGATCGGCCTGCACCGCAAGATCGGCGAGAAGGGATTCACCGAACGCGATCGTCAGATCCTGCAGATCGTCGTCACGGAGATCCCCTGGCTCCACCGCGCAGGCCTCCCCGAACTCGAGCAGGAGGAACTCGCGGAGTACGGGAAGACCGTGATGGACCTCACCCCTCGGCTCCGCACCGTGCTGGGGCTGTTGCTGCAGGGCTGGCGTCGCCCGCAGATCGCCGACCACCTGGGCATCACCGAGAACACCGCCAAATGCCACATCCGCGATGTCTACCGGCATTTCGAGGTCGCGGACCATGTCGCGCTGCTGCGTCGGTTCATGCATGCGGGCATCTGAGTGTCCGTGTCCGGGAGGAATCGGTCCGCCGCGGACCACCCCGGAGGGGGGTTGAACGCCAGGCGGACTTCGGTCACACTCCCAGACGGGTGTCCGAAATGGCCATCGTTCAACATCATCGCCGCGGAATCATCGGGAAGTGATTCCGCGGTTTTCTTTTAACGCGGCGCTCATCCGCCGATGGCGCCAACGCGGGTCCACACGCCGTCCGAGGTCCCCGGAGCGGATCATCAATGAAGATTTCGCTCAGGTCTTTCGGTAAAGCGCGATCTGCCCTAGTGTCGAGGTGAGAGAATTTTCAGCATAAATCGAGGAGTTGAGAGATGCCGAAAGCGAACGCGTTCCGTGTGGCCGTCCGTCCCGTTGTTCTTGGTGCGTGCCTCGCCCAGTTGTGCGGCCTCGCGTCCGCGGGCGATCAGGTGCAGGATCTTGATTTCTTTATCCTCGTCGATCGCTCAGCGAGCGGGTTCTTCGACGCCGAAATCCAGATCGATGCGCAGCCGTCGCTGTTCTCGGAGATCCGTGTAGCCGAGCCGGGCGAGCCGAGCATTCCGCTTGAGAACGACGAGCCCGGCTCGTTCGATATCCAACTGCCCAGCGACGGTTCGTTCGAGGATTTCCTGACCGAGGATCTCAGCGGCTTCTTTCTTGACATCCAGTTCATCAGCACCGCGGGGCCGGTCAGCGTCTATCGCTTCATCCCCTCCGAAGTCTTCGGTCCCCAGGTCGATCTCGCGTCCATCCCGGGGTTCCCCGCCGGACTCGAGATCACCCCGGGGACGCCGACGGCGATCGAATGGTCCGCTCCCGCCGAGACCGGTGACTTTGTCATCGTCTTCGCCGAGGGCGGCGATCCGTCGGACCCCGTCTTCTTCCAGACTGCCAGTCCGCTCCCCTTCGACCCGCCCGTGCTCGCGGGGCTCGATCAGTCGCTGACGCCCGGCGCCACCGCCGTCCCGCTGCCGCCCGAGCTCGAGGGCACCCCGGTCGCCGCGGCGGTGTCGTACGGCGTCGCTCTGGGCTCGTTCACGCCCCAACTCATCTCGGGCCCAGCGCTGAACATCGGCAACGCCGTCGCGCTCGCGCTCTCGACCGACGAGGCGTTCTACGAGCCCGTGGGCTGCCCCGCCGATCTTGCGGAGCCCGTCGGCGTGCTCGATCTCTCCGATATCGTCGCGTTTGTCAGCGCCTTCGGGTCACAGGACCCCGCGGCGGACTTCACCGCTGACGGCCTGTTCGACCTCTCAGACATCGTCGCCTTCGTCGCGGCTTTCAACGCGGGCTGCCCGTGATCCGTCCGTTCCCCGCTTTGGGATGAGTCATTCGTGTGATACGCTGCGGGGATCCCCGCTCGCGGGGGAGGAGGGATCCACAATGACGAACCAGATCACCGTTCCCTTGACCGTCGCGATCGCACTCGCCGCGGGACAGGCGTCCGCCGTCGACATCGTCTTCGTCCACGACCAGTCCGCCGACGAGATCATCCGCCTCGTCGATCGGAACGGGGACGGCGACGCGACCGACCCGGGTGAGGCGACCGTCTTCCTCGACGACTCGCTCCCGCCCGATCTGGGCAACGACAACGCCCAGGGCCTCGTCGCGCTCGGGCCCGCGACGATCCTCGCGACCGACAACTTCGAGCCCGACAACATCGTGCGCGCCCAGGACTTTAACAACGACGGGGACGCCCTCGACCCGGGAGAGGCCTTCGTCTACTTCGACGGGTCGCTCCCGGGAGGCTTCACCCTCACCAACCCTGCCGAACTCCGTGAGATCGGGTCGGGCCGCTACCTCCTCCTCGACAACAACACGCTCGACGAGGTCAACCCCGAGGCGGTCTACCTCCTTGAGGAGATCAACGACGACCTGATCATCTCGGGAGACGAGGTCTCCGTTTTCGCGACCTTCAGCCCCGCGGGCGACAGCGTCTCGACCACCTTCGATATCGTGCTCGGCAACGACGGCTCGCTCTACACCCTCGACATCACCGATCCCGATCAGATCGAATCGATCGACATCGTCGACCCCGGCTCGACCAGCAAACGCGAGTGGTTCGACTCGGTCGACCTGCTCAACCTCGCGGGCTATGTCCTCGTCTTCACGATCAACGAACTCGACCACATCCCCTCGACCGACGAACTGATCTTCGGTGCCTCCGGGCTCGGGGGCGCCTCCGCGATCCTCGCCGCGGTCGATGACAACGGGTCCGGCCGCATCGATGTCGCCCGCGAGATCCGCGTGCTCTGGGACGAGAACCAGTCCGCCGACAACCCCAGCACAGGCTCGCCTCGCGACATCGCCCGCGCGAGCGACGGGTCGATCTTCTTCACCGACGGGCTCCAGGATGTCATCTGGAGGCTCATCGACCGCAACGGGGACGGCGACTACAACGACGCGAACGAGACCGTTGTCTTCTACGGCAACACCGCGGGCCTCCCGACCCTCTCCCTCCCGCTGAGCATCGCGACCTGGATGTGCGAGCCCGACCTCGCCGAGCCGTTCGGCGTGCTCGACCTCGCCGATGTCCAAGCCTTCGTCAGCGCGTTCGTCGGCAACCAGCCCCTCGCGGACCTGAACAGCGACGGAGTCTGGGACCTCGCGGATGTGCAGTCGTTCGTCTCTTGGTTCAACAGCGGGTGCCCCTGAACCCGTTCGGATTCCGTACAGAGTCTCGTCAAATAGCCGATCGCGGCCAAGAAGACGCTGGTAGTTCCCCGTATTTCGGGGTAACATGACCGCCTCGGGTGCGATTCACGCGCCCGATGTCGATCATCGCGCCCGGGCGACACCGGGCACCATGCAGGAAGAGAGCGAGACCATGTCCCCGACCCCCCCGAGCCCCCGTTGCCGGTCCGTCGTCCGCGCCGCGTCGCTTGCCGCTGTCCTGACACAGATCGCGGGTACCGCGGCCGCCGGCGTCGTTTCGTGGAGTAACCCCGCGGGCGGCTTCTGGGATGTCGGGACCAACTGGGACACGGGCGTCGCGCCCGCCTCCCCGGCGGACGATGTGCTGCTCGGGCTCGCCGTTCCCTATACCGCGACGATCCGCTCCAGCCTGAACATCCGCAGCCTCGAGATCGGCAACGCCGACGCGGTGCTCGCGATCGAGAACGCGCGATTCCTCGATGTCGGGTCTGATCTCGACGCCTCCGCACTCTTGGTCAACGACGGCGTGATCCTCGTTAATTCGCAGCCGGGCCTGAGCCCCTCAACACTCGGGGTCGGCACCGCCACCGTTCCCGGGCTCCTCCTCACAGGCGCGGGCCAAGCCGGGGAGGTCGTGCTCAATATCAGCAATGGGAACGGGGATTTGAACGACGCGACGCTCGATCTCCGCTCGGGAGGCACCCACGGCGCGGGCCACACCGTCCGGGGTAAGGGCCGCGTCATCGGCGCCTTCACCAACGAGGGCCTGATCCTCGCCGATCGCGCAGGACAGGAACTCCGCGTCCAGGCGACGGTCGATCAGACCGCGACAGGCGTGTTCCGTGCGTCGGGCGACGCCGTGCTGGGCCTTGCCGACAACGCGTCGGTCTCGGGTGGTCTGCTCTCCACAGACACGAACGGGCGCATCCGCGTCACCAACGGCACCGCGACCCTGCTGGGCGGCGCGACCGTCGAGGGCGACGCGGGTGTCGAGAACGCGCGTGTCCTCGAGATCGGCGCCGGGGGCGTCACCAATAACGCGGTGATCTCCGTCAACAGCAACCAGGGCCTGTTCAACACCTTCGTCAGCGTCGTCACCGACGCGACCATCGCCGGCGCGGGCTCGATCGACCTGAATGTCAGCGATGCGAACGGCGATCTGAACGACGCGACGCTCACCGCCGCGCCCGGATTCACCGGCACCATCGGCGCCGATCAATCGGTCACCGGCAAGGGCCGCGTCACGGGTTCCTGGATCAACAACGGCGCGATCCACGCCGACCGCGCGGGCCAGGAACTCCGCGTGTCCGCGAGCGTGCTCCAAGGCCCCGGCGCGGTCCTCGGCGCAACCGACGGCGCCGTCTTGGGGCTCGCCGACAACGCCCTCATCGAGGGCGGGCTCGCCGTCACCGATACAGGCGGGCGCGTCTCGGTCACCAACGGGA
>DLBY01000107.1 GCA_002480345.1 Phycisphaerales bacterium UBA7812
CGCAGTTGCCCGAGATCGCCGGCGAGTGCGTCGACAGCGGGAAGGTCCGCAGCGCGGTCCTGATCCCGGGCGGTGCGGGCGAGACGGACGGCAGCGAACCGATCGCCCGAGCGCTCGAGCACGCCGTCGCCCGCGCCCGCCGCGTCCCCGACGGCCCGGTCTTCCTCGGTCCCAACAGCATGGGCCTGCAGTGCCGCCCCACCCGTTTCGACACCTTCTTCCTGCCCTCCGAGAAACTCGCGAAGCGCTGGGACGCGCCGCACCGGGGCATCGCCTTGATCAGCCAGTCCGGGGCTTTCATCGTGCGCACGATGAGCGCGTTCGAATCGCTCGACCCCGCGATCAGCGTCTCCATCGGCAACCAGTGCGACCTGACCCTCTCCGATCTCGTCAGAGCCGTCGCGGACCGCGACGACATCCACACCATCGGCGTCTACGCCGAGGGCTTCAGAGACCTCGACGGACTCGACCTGTGCACCGCCTTCGCTGACGCCACGGCGCGCGGCACGACCGTCGTGTTCTACAAGGGCGGGCGGACACCCGCCGGACGCGACGCCGCCGCAGGGCACACCGCCTCGCTCGCGGGTGACTACGCCATCGCCCGCGATACCGCGGAGCGCGCCGGGGCACTCGTCGCCGAGCGGACCGCCGAGTTCACCAGGCTGGTCGAGATCGCCGCGCTGACCCACGGCCTGCCCATCCGCGGCACGCGGATCGCCGCGATCACCAACGCCGGGTTCGAGTCGGTGTCGATGGGAGACCAGACCGACGCGACCACATCACCCGTCCGCCTCCCCTCACTACCCATCAACGCCCGTTCTCACCTCGAAGCCGTCCTCGCGCGACACGGCCTCGCAGACCTCGTCACCCCGCGGAACCCGCTCGATCTGACGCCCATGGCGACCGACGAAGCCTATCGCGACGCGGCCCGCGCGATGCTCGAATCCGAGGCGTTCGATGCCCTGATCGTCTCCTGCATCCCCGCGACGCCCGCCGTGCGGTCGCTGCCCTCGGAGATGCAGGACGGCGCGACGCTCGCAGCCGGACTGGCGGCGCTCCGTGACGAATACCGGACGCCGATCGTCGCGGTCGTCGACGCCGGCCCCCGCTACGAGCCATTCGTGGGATCTCTGCGGAACGCCGGCCTGCCCGTGCTGCGGTCCGCCGACGAGGCCGCGAGCGCCCTCGCACGCGTCATAACCGCCCGAATCCGCCACGATCAGTAATTCGGCGTCGGCGCCCGGAAGTCCTCCAGGTTCACGCTCTTGAAGTACGCGATCGTCTTCTCCAGCCCGTCCCGCAACGCCACCTTCGGCTCCCAACCCAGTTCGCGTTTCGCGAGCGCCAGGTCCGGCTGACGCTGCCTCGGATCGTCCGCCGGCAGATCGCGGTGCACGATCTTCGAGACCGAACCGGTCAATTCGACGACGAGTTCCGCGAGCTCGAGCATCGTGAATTCCCGGTTGTTGCCCATGTTGATCGGTCCCACGCACGAGTCCGGTGCCGCCATGTGCGCCAGAAACGCATCGATCAGGTCGTCGACATAGCAGAACGACCGCGACTGCGACCCATCGCCGAAGACGGTGATGTCCTCCCCCGCGAGCGCCTGGCGGATGAAGTTGCTGACCACCCGCCCGTCGAACGGGTGCATCCGCGGGCCGTAGGTGTTGAAGATCCGCCCGACGCGGATGTTCACGCGATTCCGCCGGTGATAATCGAAGAACAGCGTCTCCGCGGCACGCTTGCCCTCGTCGTAGCACGCCCGCGGCCCGATCGGGTTCACATTCCCCCGGTAGCTCTCGGGCTGGGGGTGGATCTCCGGATCCCCGTACACCTCGCTCGTGCTCGCCTGGAAGATCTTCGCCCGGCACCGCTTCGCCATCCCGAGCGTATTGATCGCGCCGAGCACGCTTGTTTTCATCGTCTTGATGGGGTTGTACTGGTAGTGCCCGGGCGCCGCGGGACAGGCGAGGTTGTAGATCTCGTCCACCTCAAGCCAGATCGGATGGGTGACATCATGACGGATCAGCTCGAAGTTCGGCCTTTCGAGCAGGTGGGCGACATTGCTCTTCTGGCTCGTGAAGAAGTTATCGAGGCAAATGACATCCTCCCCCTGCGCGACCAGCCGATCGCACAAGTGGCTGCCCAGAAACCCCGCTCCGCCGGTGACCAAGACCCGTTTGATGCTCATCGTGCGGGCATCGTACCTCGCGTGCGTCGTCCCGTCGCCGGATGAAGGCCCCCCGCCGCTCGCCTCAACACCCCCAGCGTGCCACGGCCGCTCATCGCGAAGCCTGTCCCCCCGCGAGTTCCCCGAGCCACGCGTTGACACGAGCCGCCCGTGTCCAGGTGAGCAGGTGCGAGTCATCGTCGAGCAGTTCCACAGAATCCTCGCAGCCGGGATGCGGGACATACGGAACGATCCGATCTCGTTCGCCGTGGATCCATGAGACCGGCACCGGGCAGTTGCCCTCAAAGTCCCACGCCGCCGCCGCTCGGGCGGCCCAGCACAGAAACCGCCAATCCAGGTCGTCCGCCATCGCGTGCAGATCCGCGGTCTGCCGCGCGTCGAGGCCGCACATCCGCGCGAACAATCCCGAGAGCGGGCCCTGAATCACGGATTCCGCGATCCGTCCGGGCACACGCGTCCCAAACCGGACCTGCCAGCGGAAGGCCCGGGTGAGCGACCGGCGGCTCCGCAACCCGCTGATGAGACCAACCGCCCGAGGGCGACGATCCTCAGGCAGACACGACGCCATCTCGAGCGCAACCTGCGAACCGAACGAGAATCCAACCGCGATCCAGTCCTCGCCCGGCACAGGCTCGACCGCCTGCTCGGCAAACCGAAGCGCGTACGCGCCGAGCGACTCGCTCTCGCGGGGCGAAATCCACCCGGGGACCGTCGCGGCCGCGAACGCCTCGAGCTGCGGGGCAAACAGCCTCGCGTCCACACCCAACCCGGGGAGAAGCACGATCCGAGTTGTCATCAGCCTCCCCCATCGTTTCCGAGCGCCGCGATCGCTCGTTCAGCATTCTCGACCAAGTGTTCCAGGCAGAGCGTACCGATGAGCACGCTCGTAACCGCGGGTTTCTCGAACACGAACCGGAGGGCGTCCGCCGCCGACATGTCGTATCCGTCACCGACCCGCCCGCTCCCGAGCACCTTCTTCAGAAAGACGCCGACACCCGCGGCGCCCGCGGCATCGATGCTCTCGCTCATGCCGGGCGATGCGAAGCTGTATTCGATCATGAGCACATCACTTCGAGGGATCGCGATCGCCGCGCCCTCGGGGGTCTTGATCGACGCCCCGACCGCCCGGACCAGCCCGCGCGTCTTCAAGTCGTCCAGGGCATCGAACACACCCGTCTCACCGAACGACCGCTCCGCGACACCGTCCGAGTGCAGCAGCAGGCACGCGACCGAGTCCACCCGCAGCCTGCGGAGACTGCGCTCGGCGCTCGCGATGATCGCTTCCGGAGAGAAGTCAAAGACCGACTCGCCCGTGTCGTAATCCTCCCCCGCCTTCGTCGAGAGCACCCACGCGTCCCCGTCCCCGCGCTTACACAGAATCTCGCCCAGGCGAGACTCGCTGGTTCCATACGCCGCCGCGGTATCCAGCAGGTTGATCCCCATGTCAAGGCACGCATCGAGCAACTCGTTGATCGTGTCGTCATCGGGAAGATCGAACGGGGTCGGGTATTTCACCCCCGTGTTCCGACCGAACTTGAGCGTGCCGAACCCGAGCGGACTGACCCGGATACCCGTCCGCCCGATCTCTCGCCGAGCCTGTTCCGCAAACAGCCGGTCCTGTTTCATGTTTACCTCTCGGTTTCATCCGCGTGTTCGACTCGCCCGCCCACCTCTCGCGGCCCCTCACCACACCGGATCCGCAACCTTCGGCTCGGGGAGCGAAGACAGTGCCGCGCCTCCGACAGCGGAAGACGAAGGCCCGCCTCCCCGATCCGCCAGGTGCTCGGCAACGAGCGACGCCGCCCGCGGCGCAAGCACCAGCTTCGTCGGCCAAACCGCAAGCACCGGCGACCCCGATCCCGCCCACACCGCGACCGCGTCATTCGGACGCTTCCCGTTGGGCGTCCGGCCCTCCGCCCGATCTATCATGAAGACACGCCACTCGAACTGGGACTGATCCACCCAGGGAAGGCAGCGTTCGACCGCGGCCTTCCCAGCCGCGATCTGCTCACGCACCGAACGCCCGACCCCCTCTTCCGCCGGTCCCCCCCCGAAATACCAGGTCCGCTTGCCATCCAGTTCACCGGAGGTCACCGTGAGTTCGGGCTTGTCGAGATCAAGCTTGAGGCAATGCCCGTTGACCGCGAACAGGGCCCCTATCGCGACCAATTGATACAGGGGCCGACGCTGCATGAGCGCCCCGCCGTCGACACCCGCGAGATCCAGCAATCGCTCGTTTCCCTCGCCGGCACAGAGCACGACGCTGCGCGAGCCGATCCGCATGCCGCTGTCGAGCGTGATCAAAGCGCCTTCGGAATCCGTCTCGATCGCCGTGATCGTCGCGCTCCGAACCCGATCGGCGACACCCGCCCGGAGCGATTCAAGAAGCGAGGAGGGCTCGAGCACCGCCTCCGCCGTTTCGTAGACGCGGACACCCCGCGGTGCCGCTTCAAACCCGAGCGGCCAGGCGCTGCGCGGCAGCTTGCGAACCTCGGACCGCATCAGCTCTTGTGCGCCGACCCCCGCCGCGAGCGATCCGAGTGTTCGTCGCGTCCAGAGAACGGTCCGCCTGTCGATCACACGGGCAGCCGAAAGATCGGGAATCCCGGGTCCACCACCGTTCAGCGCCGAAGCCCAGACCGGCTGCGCGTCCGCAACCGCCCGCGACGCATCGAGCGCATTACCCGGGAGGCGGTCGTACTTCGCGCCCGCGTGCAGAATCCCCTGGCTCGCGATCGTCTGTCCATCACCGAGTGCCGAGCGTTCGACAAGCCACGCGTCGTAGCCTTCAGACCGGAGCCTGTTCAAGACCCACAGGCCGCACACGCCCCCGCCCACCACGAGCACCTCGCATACAGCGTCCGCCCCCTCGCGACGATTAGTCATCAATCCGCCCCCTCGGGGAGCGGAGGGATCAGCAGCGTCTGCCCGAGCCGGAGGTCGTCTTTCGAGTCGAGTCGCCCGCGATTCGACTCGAAGAGAAAGTCAACATGCCGCACCGATCCGTAGAAGGCCTTGGCAATGCTCGAAAGCGTGTCGCCTCGTTTCACGGTGTACTCGATCGTCGGGGCCTCGGAGGGAACAGCGGCGCCGTTCTCGCCATCCTCAGCAACCGAGACACCCTGGATGTTGCCCGGATCAACCGGAACGCGGATCGTCATGCCCTCGCGGAGCTTGCGTGGATCGAGAAGCGGGTTTGCCCGTGCGATCGCCATCCCGTGCCGCCGCGTGCCGTAGACCTTCTGCGAGATGCGCTCGAAGTTGTCCCCGCTCACGATCGTGTAGGACCGGAACTCGGGAGGAACCACGCCGCTCGGGGCCTCGTCCCGCTCGGTCTCCTCAGGCTGTTCGACAACAGGGGCAGGCCGAGGGCGCCTGACGGGATCCGGGGGCGACGCCGGGAATCGCTCAGCTTGCCCAGCCCCCTCGGATCGTTCCACGGGCGCCGGGGGCAGTTCCCCGATCGAAAGATCACCAAGCGAGGAACCGTCGTCCTTTACCGGCCACGCCCAGTACACGACGATCCAGACGACCACCAGCACACCGAGCCCGGAAAACAGCCGCGCGGTCTTGTCGTGCATCGTGCACCCCTGTTCTTCCCGATCCTCCCCCGCGACGGCCGGGGCCCTCGGGCCCGTGGATCACGGGATCCGGGCTTTGTCCTCCGCTCCGAGTGAAGCCGTCCCCGCCGAAGCGTCCCGCCGACGCGACCAGACCAGCGGGGAAGCGACCGCGATCGAGGAGTAGGTTCCCACGACAACACCGCACAGCAGCGCATAGCTGAAGGCCCGCACGCCCGCCCCGCCCATCGTGTAGAGAATGAGCGTCGCGATGAGCGTCGTCCCCGAGGTGATGATCGTCCGGCTGATGGTCTGATTGATCGACTCGTTGACGACCTTCTTGGTCGCGTACGGCATCCGCCCCCGGTTCTCGCGGATGCGGTCCATGATGACGATGGTGTCGTTGAGCGAGTACCCGATGATCGTCAGGATCGCCGCAACGAGGTTCAGGTCGATCTTGAAGGGCTCGATGAGCAGCGAGTGCGCGATCGCCCCGGTGATCTCGTTGTCGTAGAGAATCTCCGCGAGCGCGATCAGACCGATCACGCAGAGAACATCGTGCGTCAGCGTGATGATCGCCGCCAGCGAATAGCGGACCGAACCGAACCGCACCCAGATGTAGATCAGAATCAGCAGCAGGCTCAGGAACACCGCCACGACCGCCGTGTTCTTGAAGTCCTCCGCGATCACGCTGCTGAACGACTGGACACTCGCGAGCGTCGTGACCGTCCCGAGCGCCTCGACCGCGATGTCCCATTCGACCGCTGCGAGCTCCTCTTCCCACGCGTCCTCGTTCTGCACGAAACTGACGCCCTGGTCCCACACGAGGATGACGAGCGTCTCGACCTCGTCCTCCGTGCCCTCGAGCAGGATCAGTTCCTGCCGCCGATCGAGCGTCGACGAGTAGTCCGTCTTGCCCCGCATCTGCGCGAGCCGCTCCTCGACACTCTCGAGCGAGGGGCGACGCACACTCTCGGCGCCCTCGATCCGGATGTCTTCGAGCACCACCGCGACGCCGCCAAAGAACTCGCCCACATTGATCAACGACCCTGGCCGCTGGATGACATCACCTAGCGTATCGCTCAGCACCGGATACACCGGCAATCCCGAAACCGCGGTCCGGTCGCGTTCACGCCCGACAAAGGTCAGCGCGGGCTTGCTCTCCACCTCGTCGACAAACGCCGCGGTGATCGCCTCGAGCACATTGTCGTCGGTGTTCTCCGCGTAGGTCTTGACCTGAAACCGGTCGCTCGTGACACCGTCGCCCTCCGGGTCAATCGGGATCACCTCCGCCGACCGCAACGCGATCAACGGGTCGCCCTCTTCCAGATTCTCGGCCAGCGCATGCACGCGAGCCTCGACATCGGCACGCGTCATCGTCAGGTTGCCGTCCGCGTTGACGCCCTCCGTCTCCCCGCCCGTCGCCGGGCGCAGCTGGAAGGTCACCTGCGTACCGCCCCGGAACTCGGTGTCCAGCATCTTCTCACCCTGCCAGATCACCATCCCGATGCCGACCGCGACCCCCATCGCGCTGATCACGACCGCGAAGAACCGGAGCCTCATCCAGTCGATGCGAGGCTCGAGCGCCCGCTCGAGCGCAGGCACCGCCGTGGGAAGCATGCTCAGCTTCTTGACCTTCGCGACATCGATCAGCAGCGCCAGCACGAGCCGGCTCACAATCAGGGCGCTGAACAGCGTCGCGACGACACCGATCCCCAGCGTGATCGCGAAGCCCTTGATCTCCTGCGTGCCCAGGTTCGCGAGCACGAAGGTCACGATCAGATTCGTCACATTGCCGTCCACGATCGACGACAGCGCCTTCTGATACCCCACCTTCACCGCGGCACGCAGGTCGAGGCCCTTGCGCTGCTCCTCGCGCACGCGCTCGTAAATAAGCACATTCGCGTCGACCGCCATACCGAAGGTCAGGATGACGCCCGCGATTCCGGGAAGCGTGAACGCCGCCCGCGCCAGGCTCATCGCACCGAGGATCAGCACAGCGTTGAACAACAGGCTGATGACCGCGACGCCACCGAACACAAAGTAGTAGAAAATCATGAAGGCGCTGACCGCGCCGAGCGCCCAGATGCCCGCGGTCCGCCCCGCACGAAGGTTGTCCGCCCCGAATTCCGGCGCGATCGTGTTCTGGCTGATCGGTTCCGGGCTCAGGTTCGCGCTCAGCGAGCCCGCCGTCATCACCTGGATGATGTAGGTCAACTGCTCGGGCGTGAAGTCGCCCGAGATCTGACCGCTCCGGCTGATGTTGCCCTGCAGCGTCGGGGCGGTATAGACCTCCTCGTCCAGCAGGACCGCCATCTTGTTCCCGATGTTCGGGCCCGTCAGATCACCCAGTTTCTGCGCGCCTCGCGCATCCATCGTGAAGCCGATCGCGGGACGGCCGAGATCGTCGACGCTCTGGAAAGCGTTCGCGACCCGCCAATCACCTTCCTGCTGCGTCAGACGCATGCCCCGCGTGTCCCAGCAGAGGATGTAATACTCCCCCTCGTACGCCTCGCCCACATAATCACGCGACGCAAAGTACGACGCCGGATCCGCCTCCATCGCACGGAGCGCCCCGATCGACTCCGGTCCCGCCGGGAAAGTCAGGATGTCGTTGATCTTGCACCAGCGCGCATCCCGGCTGCGAACATTGCCGGGCCCGCGTTCCCGGAGTTCATCCCGGAGCCGCTGCTCCTCGGGGTGGGTGTTCTCCGACCCCGCGCCCTGCGGATCGATCGTAATCCGGAATGCCGGGATACCCGCCGCGCTGATCAACCGCTTCAGGTCGTCCGGGTCATCGAGGCTCGTCCGCTCCGCCTCGTACGCCTCGTACGCCGCGATGACCTCCTGCACTCTCGGCCAATCCGCGGGGAAGCTCTCCTCGATCTCAGAGAGCCGCCGCTCACGCTCGCTGGGGAACTCGACCATCTCCCCCTCGTCGTTCCGCATCAGCTTCCGCCGCGTCGGGAGCGACAGCGCCTCGTCCACATCCTCCGCCGTCAGCTGCCCGGCAACGATCCGCGAGACCAGACCCTCATACTCGAGCTGCGCATCGACGACCATCTCGACAAGCGCGTCGATCTCCTCCTGCGTCGCCTGCTGCGCCCGCCGGTCCTCGAGAATCCGCTCCGCAGCGATCTTGTTCTCGAACGCTTCCGCCGCCGAGTCGAGCAGGTCGCGGCGTTCCTGGTCCCCGCACGAAAAGCGGTCGAGTTGCTCATCCAGCTTGTCAGGATCTCCCCGAAGAGCACGCTCGAGTTCCGCCTGCGTCACCGAGCATTCGCCGAGCCGCTCGAGCGCCTCGTCGTACGCGGCGCGAAGCTCCTTGACACGCTCGCTGGGGAGCGGCATCGTGACCTCGATCCGGTCCCGCCCCTGGGCAACCATCTGGATCTCGAGGAGGCCCGAGGGGTCCACACGCTTCTTCAGGATGGTGATCGTCTGACCGAGCACCTCCTTCGCGTCCGCCCCCGCGGGGATGTCCACCGCGTAGATCAGCGTGGTGCCGCCCCGGAGGTCCTTACCCAGACGCAGCTTCTCCGAGGGCGGGAAGATCGAGGCGATCGCCAGCACGAGGATCGCCGCCGCGAAAAACGAGTTCCGAATCACATGTCGCATCGCTTCATCACTCCCGCGACGGGACGCGACAGATGCCGCACCCCGCCCGGACTCTCAATCACACACGCTTACCCTGCCCGCTACGCACGCCTGTTCAGAACCGTGCGCGGCCGGGATCATCAGACCCGTGCCGGCTCATCCACCAGCGACGGGTTTTCGAGCGAGACCTCGTCGATCTCCCCGTCGTCCGGTTCGCCCGAGGCGCCCGGCGCCGAACTCAGGACCTGCTGGATCGCCGAGCGAGCGAAGCGGATTCGGGTGTTCGAGCCATGATCGACCTTCAGCACCACCTCGTCCGCCTTGATCTCCGCGATCGTGCCGATCACCCCGCCGATCGTCTGCACCTTGTCCCGGCGCTTCAGGCTCGACATCATCTCCGCACGCTTCTTCTTCTCTTTCCGCCCGCTCATCATCGAGGTGATGACCATGAAAATCATCAGCCCGAAGAGCAGCGGGAGCAGCATCGTGAACCCGCCCGGCTGGGCCTGTCCCCCGCCGGGGCCCGGAGGGGCCGCGCCACCCGGAGCCGACTCCGCCGCACCCGGTGCGGACGCTCCCCCGCCTCCCGAGGGCGCCCCGAGCACCTCGGATCCGCCCGCTTGCGCGAGCGTCAGCATCCAGCCGTTCGTCTCAAGCATCTGTCATCCAACTCCGCGGCGCGTGACGCCGCATATCCGGCAAGGCAAAGGACACACGATGCCCTCCGCCTTCAGGCGGGCCGTACCGCCAGCAATTCAGGCGGAATGCCATCCGCCGCAACGGGCCAGCGACGAGCCAGCCCGAGCCAGTCATCGTTGGCGATGGTCGCCCGAACATCAATCATCAGCCGCTGATAGAACCGGAGGTTGTGCAGACTCACCAGAACGGGCCCCAGCATCTCCTCCGCCAGGAAGAGATGCCGGATGTAGGCACGGGTAAACGGCGCCCCGTCGACCGTCGGCCACCCGTACCGCGCCGGATCACATGCCTGGCAATCGCAGTCCGCCTCGAGCGGGCGATCATCCTCCGCGAACCGCGCGTTGCGGAGTCGGATCTGTCCCCGCCCTTCTGATTCGTCCAGACAGCGCACGAACGCGTTCGCATTCCGCCCGTTGCGGGTCGGAAGCACGCAGTCGAACATATCCACCCCGGCGCACACCGACGCGACAAGGTCCCGAGGATACCCAACCCCCATCAAATAACGGGGTTTATCGTCGGGCATCATCCGGGCCGTGTGCCGAACCACCCGCTTGATATCCTCCCCGCTCTCCCCCACCGCGACCCCGCCGATCGCGTAGCCCGGCAGGTCGATGCCGCAAACTTCCTCGACCGAGCGTGCGCGCCGATCGAGGTCTGTACCACCCTGAACAATACCGAACAAAGCCTGCGTTTCTGGGTTCGCGTGCGCGCGCCTGCACCGCTCCAACCAACGGGTTGTTCGCTCCAGAGCGAGATCGAGCCGCTCCTCGTGCGAATACCCTCGCCGCCTACCTGTTCCCGTTCGGTCTCGCTCAGCCGCGAGACGGATCCGTGTCTGGTTGGTTGGCCCCGCCGTGGGGTCCACGCTGGGCGGGCAGTCATCGAACGCCATCATGATGTCGGGGCCCAGCTCGTTCTGGACCCGCATCGAGACCTCGGGGGTCAGGCGGATCTTCTCGCCAGACAGGATGCTCTTGAAGGTCACACCATCCTCGTCGATCGCGTTGATGTCCGCCATCGAGTAGGCCTGGTACCCCCCGGAGTCGGTGAGGATTGGGCCGTCCCAATTCATGAACCGGTGCACGCCCCCCCGCCGCTGGATCAGTTCGCTCCCAGGCCGGAGCATGAGGTGGTAGGTGTTGTTGAGCACGATTTGGGCACCGCCCTCGCGGACCTGCTGCGGGAAGATCCCCTTGATCGAGCCCTTGGTCCCCACCGGCATAAACGCCGGGGTCGAGAACGAGCCGTGCAGGGTCTCGACCACACCGGTGCGCGCGCCGCAGACCGACGAGCGATGCTCCACACTGAACGCGATCGCGTCACCCACGCCGGTCGTCCGTCGCCCGCTGGAGGATCTTCTTCTCGGCACTGGTCAGGCTGTGCAGGCCCTCGCGCTGGACCTTATCGAGCACCCGGTCCACCTCCGCCTCATCCGGGGTCTTGCGTTTCCGCTGTCCCGCCCGCGGTCCGGGACGGGCCTTGGGTTTGCTCGAATTCCCGAACACATCAAAGAACTCGCGGAGCAGATGGGGCCGGCGGATGAAGAAGAACCCCGCGATCGCGCCGCCCAGGTGCGCCGCGTCCCCCCCCTGGTTGCCCGACCAGTTGAAGATCAGGTTCGCCGCGGCGAGCGCGACATACCCATACGCGAAGGTCTTCATCTTCAGCGGGATGGGCGGAAAGAGCAGCTGGACCACCGTGTTCGGCGCGATGAAGGCGCACGCGACGATCACCCCGAAGACGCCCGCCGACGCGCCGATCAGGGGCGTCCGCGGGTGCACATCGAGCGCCCCCGGGAGGGGAACGCCGACATAGCCGACCAGGTTCAGCAGCAGATACAGCAGGCCGCCGCACAGCCCGCACATCAGGTAGAACGCCGCGTACCGCTTCTTGCCCAGATATTGCTCGACGAGCCCACCGAAGAAGTAGAGCCCGATCATGTTGAACGCGAGGTGAACGATCCCACCGTGCAGAAACTGGAAGGTCACGAGACGCCAGACCTCGAGGGCTCCGAATCCCAGGCGGGTCGAGAAATGCCCCCACTGGAACAACCAGTCCCCGGTCAGGCCTGTCCACGAACTCTGGTACGAACGCAGCACGAGCGCCTGCAGCACGAACACCGCGACATTGATCGCGATGAGCCAGGTGTTGAACGACCACCCGCTGAGACGGCGCGCGGGGCCCCCGCCCCCGCCGAATCCGCCGCCGCCCCGTCCGTCCCGCACATACTCACGGTCGTAGATGCCCATACCGCTCCCGCGCCCCGCCTGGGTTGCTCCCAAACCGAATCCGTCCGGATCGATCATCGGCCGCCCACGCCGGCCCTGTCCACCCGGGCAACCCTGATTCCGATCCGGACACTCCCGGATTTCAGCCCGATTCCCGCGTGGGCTGAACAGACCCAGACCACCGAGCCCCATACCCTACCACTCCAACACACCACACACACGGAGACACCGCACATGTCGTTCGATATCGAGATCGTCCACGCCCGCCAGATCCTCGACTCCCGCGGCAACCCCACCGTTGAGTGCGAGGTCGTCCTCGCGAACGGCGCCGTGGGGCGGGCCGCCGTTCCCTCGGGCGCGTCCACCGGCGAGAACGAAGCGGTCGAGCTCCGCGACGGCAACAAGTCGTACTACCTCGGCAAGTCCGTCGAGAAAGCCGTCGAGAATGTCAACACCCGCATCGCCCCCGCCATCGAGGGCCTCGACGCCCGCGACCAGGAGGGCGTCGACGCCGAGATGATCGAACTCGACGGCACACCCAACAAGGCCGAGCTCGGCGCCAACGCCATCCTCGGCGTCTCCATGGCGACCGCCCGCGCCGCCGCCGACGCGTCGGGCCTCCCCCTCTACCGCTACCTCGGGGGCTCGGCCGCCAAGACCCTGCCCGTCCCCATGCTCAACATCCTCAACGGCGGCAAGCACGCCGACAACACCGTCGACTTCCAGGAGTTCATGATCCAGCCCTGGGGCTTCGACGACTTCCACGAGGCCCTCCGCGCGGGCGTCGAGATCTACCACACCCTCAAGTCCGTCCTCAAGAAGCGCAACATGTCCACCGCGGTCGGCGACGAGGGCGGCTTCGCCCCCGACCTCAAGGACAACGAGGACGCCCTCAAGGTCATCGAAGAAGCCGTCGACAAGGCGGGTTACAAGTGGGGCGAGCAGATCTTCGTCGCCCTCGACCCCGCGACCAGCGAGCTCTGGAACGAGGCCGAGAAGGACGGCAAACAGGGCTACAAGTTCTTTTCCTCCTCCCAGGACATCATCTCGTCCGACGACCTGATCGCCATGTGGGCCGACTGGTGCAGCAAGTACCCCATCCGCTCCATCGAGGACGGCCTCGCCGAGAACGACTGGGACGGCTGGGCCAAGCTCACCGCGAAACTGGGCGACAAGGTCCAGCTCGTCGGCGACGACCTGTTCGTCACCAACAAGAAATTCGTCGAACGCGGCGTCAAGGAGAGTTCCGCCAACGCCGTGCTCGTCAAGGTCAACCAGATCGGCACTTTGTCGGAGACCTTCGACGCCGTGAACTACGCTCAGGCCAACCGCTTCGCCTGCGTCCTCAGCCACCGCTCGGGCGAGACCGAGGACTCCACCATCGCCGACATCGCCGTCGCCACCAACTGCGGCCAGATCAAGACCGGCGCGCCGTGCCGCTCCGACCGCAACGCGAAGTACAACCAGCTGCTCCGCATCGCGGAGGAGCTGGGCGACTCGGCGGTGTACGGGGCGACGACCTGGTGGCGGGGCTGATCGCCGCGCGAAGTTCTCACTGAACGCTGACACGCATCGAGCGGGATCCGGGCGATCGGGTCCCGCTTTTTCAATCCCACCAGAGCGTCACGACGTTCTGGTTCTGCAGGGCCCCGACGAGATTCGCCATCGTCTGGTACCCCTGATCAATCACATCGGGGCAGAACGACTCGAGCTCCGTTCCCAACTCCCGGCAATCGACTTTGGCGGGATCGGCGAGACGTACCCGGACAACGTCCCGCATCGCGCCCACGGTCTCCAGCCCGTACTTGTTGTTCAGTCGGATCAGAACATCTACGACGTCATGTGTATCAAGGTCATAGCTTCCAGGAAGCGTCCCCATATGCTCAACAATCGCGAACTGGCTGGGTAACCTCTTGATGACGAGTTCGGTCGTCTGAAACCACTTGGAGCCGTCAACCTCAATACCCGGGCACCAGGTCCACTGGCAGCCCAGGAAAATCTGAAGCGCCGGATCGATAGCCGCTCGCCCTTCGTCCATTTTGCGGACGAGGCGAAGCCAATTGACACCGATTGCCGAGATGCTCTCGGCATCAACGGTGTCGTCGTGAGCGAACACGCCGGTCTTCAACCGAAACAGGCTTGGCTTCGTCGAGAACCGGCGGGGCCGGTCGTTGCCCATCGCGTTGTGAAGCCACACATACGCTTCGCCGAGGGCTTCATCATCGTGAATCTCCATTCGTTGATTCTACCGGATACCTTCGTGAAGAGGCATCACTCCAGAGCCCATCTATTGTCTCGCCGGAATGTGAGAGACTCGATACGACAGCCGATCATTTTGCTCCGTGTGCCACGGCCATCTTGGCCGTGCTCCCCCCCTCTCCCCCTCCACCCAAGACACGGCCGATACGGCCGTGGCACACCGGATCAGCTTCACCCGATCCGGTCCATCTCCAACACCCCCTCCATCCCGACCCAGAACCGAGCACTCGACCATTCCCAATCCGCCGGCTTCTCCACCAACCCCCGTCTCACCGGGTTGGCGTGAATGTAGTCGACGACTTCCGCCAGTGTCTTCTGCTCCCAGATGTTCCGATCGAACCCGCCCCCGGCCTGCCAGAATCGGAATGTTCGACGACCACCCCTCGTGACGGTTAGTTGCTCAACCCATCCCGGTTCGTGCTCAGCCAACCACGCCTTTGCGTTCGCCGAGACCGGTCGCTTCAATGACCCGAGCACCGATGACACCGATACACCCTCGGGGCACCGCACGAGAACATGCACATGCTCAGGCATGACGACGAACGCACCGATTTGGAGTCCGAGCCGATGCCTAGTCGCCGCCATCTCCTCGATGACCCATCGTCGGGTCCGTTCCGAATCGAGCAACGGCAGCCGCTTCTCGCAAGAGTAGGTCAAGAAGTGCGCATGACCGGGATGGTCGTAGACCCGCCGCTTCTTCCGGTGCTCATCGCTCATTCCAAGCAGTGTGCCACGGCCGTGTCGGCCGTGCTGTCGAGCCAAATGCCGCCCATCCAATGAAGCACGGCCAAGATGGCCGCGGCACACGGAGAAGCACAATTGGGCATACACCTACTGTCCACCATGCCCAACCCCTTCCACCTCGCCTTCCCCGTCCACGACCTCGACGCCGCCCGCGCGTTCTACGCCGGAACGCTCGCCTGCCCCGAAGGCAGGAGCAGCGACACCTGGATCGATTTCGACCTGTTCGGCCATCAGATCGTCGCCCATCTCGACCCCAAGACTGAGTCGGGCGAGGCTCCAGCCCCCGCCACCAGCAACCCGGTGGATGGGCACGATGTCCCCGTCCCCCACTTCGGCGTCGTCCTCGACATGGACGACTGGCACGCCCTCGCCGAACGCGTGAAGGCCGCGGGAGTTGAGTTTGTGATCGAGCCCTACATCCGCTTCAAGGGCGAGCCGGGCGAGCAGGCGACGATGTTCTTCCTCGACCCGAGCGGCAACGCCCTCGAGTTCAAGGCGTTCAAAGTCATGGGCAGCCTGTTCGCGACATGAGCCGGGGCCCATCCCCGTGTGCCACCGACCTTCCCGGCAGGCCAGTGCCTCTGCCCTACCCTCCCCCATGCCAGGCCTCTTCGACGGAACTCCCCTCCATCAACCCGTCACCTGCGAGCACTGCGGCCACCCCCGCGACGCCTGCACCTGCCCCAAGGACGCCGCCGGCCAACCACGCCCCCCATCAACCCAACACCCCCGCGTCCGCCGCGAGAAACGCAGGGGCAAGCCGAACACCATCATCGCCGGCCTCCACGCCGCGCCCACAACAACCGACAAACCCGGCGACCTCACCCCCCTCCTCAAAGCCCTCAAAACAAAGCTCGGCACAGGCGGAGGCCTCGCCGACCCGCCCCCCAACCCGCAGACCGACCACCCAACCCCGGAGATCGTCCTCCAGGGCGACCACCGCGACGCCGTCGTCGAACACCTCAACTCACTCGGCTACCACGCCAAACCCGCCGGCGGCTAATCCCGGCCCGCCCGCTCCAGGCACCACGCCAGCGCCGCGTGCAAATCCCGCGAGGGCGGCATCTGGTGCCCCAGCCGAGGCACCACCCGCACCTCCACATCCATCCCCGCCCCCGACAACGCCGCCTCCCCCCCGGCGTAGGTCTCGACCCACGGGTCCCGCTCCCCGATCATCAGGAACCACGCGGGCCGCTCCCCCTCCGCCGGAATCGCCGCGACATCGTCCTCCCAGTGCCCGCACACCGCGATCACCCCGTCGAACAGATCGGGGTGGCTCCGCCCCATCGCCAGCGCGATGTTCGCCCCCTGGCTGAACCCCGCGACGATCACTGGGCCAACAGCGTGCGCGCGCTTGGCTTCCTCGATCAGGTGCTCGATGTACCACTCCGATTCGTCTCGGAACACCCACGCGTATCCGTCGCCCGACGGCCTGAGTGCGTCGGCCGCAACGAGGATCGCACCCACCCGCTGCGTCGCGCCGCGCCAGGCCCGCGCCGCGGCGCGGCCGGACCCGCCCGTTCCGTGCAGCACGATGACGAGCGGCGCGGGCGTCGCCGCGTCATGCCTTCGCGGGAGCACGACCGTCGGCTCCGCGCGCTCCGCGGCATCGCG
>DLBY01000118.1:0-2324 GCA_002480345.1 Phycisphaerales bacterium UBA7812
CCCTTGCCCTCGTCGCCCCACTGGAGCCCGACAACAGCGGTGCAGCGGGGTGCTCTCGAATCCGTTCCCATCGGCATGGCTTCTCCGCTCGTATTCGGGGCGTCGGGCGATCGAGGATTGTTGCAAACACTAGTGTCGGGGCCGCGCCGGGGCGGGTGCTTCGTCCGGAAACGCGCGAAACAAACCAATCAATCGACACGCCCCCCGGGTTGGGCCCCTTCCGATGACCGCCCCGCTCATCCGACGCCGCGTGTGCGACCGAAAGAAAGATGTCTCGCTCGGGGAGGTGCCGCGATGGCGAACGGGTCGGTGAAAATCATGTGTCCCAAGCTGACCTGCCGCAAGATCTTGGCGGTCCCGGAAGTCGCGCGGGGCAAGACGGTCCGCTGCAAGTCGTGCGGGACCTGCATCCGCGTGCCCGCAAAGGCACCGGAGCCCGCGAAGACCGCGAACGGCAAGGACGCCTGAGACGCGGGGGGTCGGAAGACCCGCCGGGAAGCGGGAGCCCCCGGCTCGCACGCGCGGCAGTTGCTGACTGATGCGTCAGAGCGGGGGCTGATCGTCCTCGTCATCGTCGAGGTCGAAATCGAATTCCACGACGCTGCTGTCGTCGGGATCCGTCGGCAGACCCGAGATGCCCTCCATGACGCCTGAAGTCGTCGGGACATCCTCGTCGTGCGATGCCGAAGCCGCGCCCGCGGCACCACCCGCCCTCGCGGGCTCGGGTTGCCTCCCGCCGGGCCGACCGTCCTCGTACAACGACGCGGCGTCGTAGTTCGAGGGCTCTCCGGAAAGTTGGACGAGGAAGACGACGGGCCCGATCGCGACGAGGTCGCCCGCTTCGAGACGCTTCTCGATGACCTTGACGCCGTTGACATATGTTCCGTTGCTTGATCCCAGATCCTTGATCAGCGGTGTGCCCTCCTCGAAGCGGATCTCCGCGTGTTTGCGGGAGACCTCGCCCGAGCGGATGCGGAGTTGGCAGCCGGTCTGCCGCCCGATGAGCGTGTGCTCGCGCGTGATCGGGGCGGAGGCGGTTTTGCCATCGGACTGAAGGCGGATGAGTGAGAAATCCACGCCGGTCTATCCTTCCGGAACCAGAGGGGGCATCACGGACCGGTTCCCCCGCTCGCGGAGCAACCGATCGCGCAGGCCGACCTGTGACGGAGGGCCATCCCTGACTCACCATACCCTGAAAGTCCTGGACGGGCAACGCCCCGGCGGTGCAACGCCCCCCGACCCGGGGGCGATCCCGGGTCGCGTGCCGGCGCGCTCCCTTTACATCCACACCCCGTTCTGCTTCCACAAGTGCCACTACTGCGATTTCTACAGCATTGTCGATCAGCAGGATCGGATGCCCCGGTTCGTCGATGCGCTGATCCGCGAACTCGAGATCGCGGCGATCTGGAGCCGGGCCCCGGACGGTGCCGACGCTCCGCTCGAGACGATCTTCATCGGGGGCGGCACGCCGACGCTCCTCCCGACCGGGTTATGGGACCGCTTGCTCGGCGCGCTCCACGAATCGTTCGATTGCTCGTTGATGCACCGGGGCGCGCGCGGCGAGTTCACCGTCGAATGCAACCCCGAGACCGCGACACCTGAGCTCATGGCAACGCTCGCGCGGGGAGGCGTGAACCGGCTGAGCATCGGCGCCCAGTCCTTCGATCCCGCGCACCTCAAGACGCTCGAACGCTGGCACGATCCCGAGAGCGTGTCCCGTGCGGTCGGCCTTGCGCACGACGCGGGGATCCTCCGCACCAGCGTCGATCTCATCTACGCGATCCCGGGACAGACCGTCTCCGAGGCGCTCGCGGATGTCGATCGGGCGATCGCCCTGGGGACCGAGCATGTCTCCGCGTACAGCCTGACCTACGAGCCCGGCACCGCGATGACCGCACGCCTCGAACGCGGGGAGTTCGAGCCCACGGACGAAGACACCGACGCGCGCATGTTCGAAGCGATCGCGGATCGCCTCGCGGCGCACGGCTTGCGCCGGTACGAGACGAGCAACTTCGCGAGGCCCGGCGCGGAGTGCCGGCACAATCTCGCGTATTGGCGTCAGCGTCAGTGGATCGCGGCGGGGCCTTCCGCGTCCGCCCACCTCGCGGGATACCGCTGGAAGAACACGCCCCGGCTGGCGACCTATCTCGATGCGCTCGAGCGGGGCGACGCCTGCCCCGTGACCGACCTGGAGACGCCCGACCCGGGACGGGCCCTCGCGGAGCGGATCATGACGGGCCTTCGCCTCAGCGACGGTCTGGACGCAGCGTCGGTGATGGCGGTTGCCCGCCGTCTCGCGCCGGGGACCGCGGCGACGCTCATCG
>DLBY01000118.1:2634-11376 GCA_002480345.1 Phycisphaerales bacterium UBA7812
GACGCTCATCGATGCGGTCAACGCGTTGCGAGAAGCGGGTCTGCTCCGGGAACGGGGCACGGCGCGCGCCGACCGGTGGATCCTCACCCGCCGCGGTGCGATGCTCGCGGACCGGATCGCCTCGGAGTTGATGGCGATCGTGGACCCCTAGAGACCCCGATTAGGCCTCCGCGTCGTCGGTCGAGTCCTGATCAGCCAGATCGGGGCGTCCGAGTTCGAGCGCGCGCAGCACACGACGCAGGTCCTTGGGGAAGGCCGTGCGCACATCGACACGGCCTGCGCTCACGGGGTGATCGAACGCGATGCGGTGCGCGTGGAGGGCGAGGCGGTGGGACGCGGAGTTGGTTCGGGTCGGCCCGTAGAGCTTGTCGCCCAGGATTCCCGCGCCGATGGAATCCAGGTGGAGACGCACCTGGTGGAGGCGGCCCGTGACGGGTCTCGCCTCGATGAGGGCGCCGAGCGGGGACGCCTCGAGGACGCGGTAGGCGGTGACCGCGGGCTTGCCCTTTGACGAGAGCACGCCTCGCTTCTCGGCGGTGTAGCGGTCCTTGCGCCGTTCCTCCTCCAAGATGGCACGCTTGATGACTCCGCTGGATTCCCTGGGGGCCTTGTGGCACAGGGCCCAGTAGTACTTGGAGATCTCGCGGGCGGCGAACGCGGCACAGAGCCCGTCGTACGCGGTCGCCGAGAGCGCGACGATGACCAACCCGCTGGTTTCGCGGTCGAGCCTGTGGACGAGGCCGAAGTCGCGTTTCTGCCCGAGTTGCTGGAGCCTCGCCCCGTAGCGGGCGAAGAGGCCGTTGAGGAGCGTGTCGTGCTCGTGTCCCACGCCCGGCTGGGTGACGACGCCGGGCGGTTTGCGCACGACCAGCAGATCGTCGTCCTCGTGGACGATCCCGAAGGTGACGCGTTCGTTGGGTTCGATGGAGAGGGCGGGCATGGGTGTTCCAAAGGAGCGAGACAACGCGGAGCGGTGAGCATGAGGGGCTCTAGACCGGGCAGGCGGCGCGATCGACATACCAGCGGAGGGTACCCCCCAGCGGCGCCGGCACGCCCGGACTTCCCGGCGCCATCGTGAGCGCCGCTCTCGTGTCCTGACCCAGGGCGACGAGGGCGATCAGGCGGGACGCGTTGAGCAGCCTGGGCGCCATCCCGATCGTCCGGGGTGTGCCGTTTCCCTCTCCCACCCGGCCCACATAGAGGCGTTCGGCGGCGTGGTCTGCGGTGCGATCAACGCCCGCGACATCGCCCGAGGGCTGGTAGGACGCGAGCACGAGGTCGAGCCGATCGTGCCCTTTCTCGCGCCAGGCGAGCGTGCGTTGGAGCCTGCGCTCGTAATCACCCGCGGGATCGGGGGTGTCGAGGTCCGGCAGATGGAGGTTGGAATCGGGGATGCCGGCGTGCCCCTCGAGCAGGTCGAGGATCGAGGTGAACCGCGAGCCCCAGATGTCGTCGGGCTCGTCGGCGACCGCCCAGACATGCGTCCGCTGCCAGGGCAGTTGCCGCACCGCTGGGTCGGTCATCAGGCGGCGGCACACCCGCTCCTGGAACGCGCCGTTGCCGATCGCCATGTGGAAATCGCCGAAGGTCTGGACGCAGTTGAGCGCGTGGAGGTAGATGTCCGAGACGAGGACATCGATCAGGTGATCCGGGGTCTCGCGCACGACCGCCTCGCCCGGGAGGCTGGGCAGATCCGGATCGGGCTTGAGGTCGTACAGGTCGGGCATGGTCTATTGTCGCCCGGTGAGGGGGCAGACGCCACCCCGCGCCGGAGACGGATCGGGAAAGGGAGCGACCTTGCGCAGCGCCGCACGGATCATCGACGCGAACGCGAACCGAGCCCGTGAAGGCCTGCGGGTGCTGGAGGACATCGCCCGGTTCGCGCTCGACGATGCCGACCTGTGCGCACGGGCGAAGTCCGCACGGCACGCGCTCCGTGGGCACCTCGCGGTCCTGCCGCTGCCCTCGGGCCTTGCCGTGAGCGCACGCGACACGCCCGGGGATGTGGGGACGCGAGTCTCGACCAAGGCCGAGGGCGAGCGCGCCGACCTCGCGGGCGTCGCGGCGGCGGCGGCCGCGCGCACCGGGGAGGCCCTCCGCGCGATCGAGGAGACCGCGAAGACGATGGGCGGCCCGGGCGCCGGGTTCGAGGCGCTCCGGTACGAGGTGTACGAACTCGACCGGCTCGTGCGATCGTCGCTGGTGCCCCTCGCCCCGCAGTGGCGGCTCTGCGTCCTGCTCACGGCGTCGCTCTGCGCCCCGACGCCTTGGGAAGCGGTCGCGGAAGCGGCGATCGCGGGCGGCGCGGACTGCCTGCAGTTCCGGGAGAAGGAACTGACCGACCGCGAGTTGCTCCTGCGTGCCCGGCGCCTGGTCGCCCTGCGCGACGGGCTGGATCCCTCGGTCTCGGTCGTGATCAACGACCGCCCGGACATCGCGCTGCTCGCGGGCGCGGACGCGGTCCATGTCGGGCAGGGCGATCTCACGCCCGCGGATGTGCGCGCGGTGGCGGGCGCCGGGATGCCGGTGGGCGTCTCCACATCGACAATCAGCGAAGCGGTCGGGGCGCTCACGACGGGCGCGAGTTCGGTCGGGCTCGGACCGATGTATCCCACGACGACCAAAGGAAAAGACAGCATCGCGGGCGAGCGATACCTCCGTGCGTTCCTCGCTGACGAGCGGGTGCATCACCTCCCCCACCTCTGCATCGGGGGGATCACGCCCGAGAACGCGTCCGCGCTGGTCGAAGCCGGCGCGAGGGGACTCGCGGTGAGCGGCGCGGTGTGCGCCGCGGACGATCCGGAGGCCGTCTGCCGCTCGCTGCGCGACCTGATCGGACGCGGCTGACCCCGCTCCGGAGAGGTCTCTACACTCGGCCTATGGCGATCGAATTCAAGCAGCGTGTCCTGTCCAACGGCCTGACGATCATCGGGGAGATCGATCCGTTCGCGCACTCCGCGGCGGCGGGCTTCTTCGTGCGCACGGGCGCCCGAGACGAGCCGACAGAGATCATGGGCGTGAGCCACTTCCTCGAGCACATGATGTTCAAGGGCACCGAGACGCTCTCGGCGGACGGGCTGAACCAGGCGTTCGACGACATGGGCGCGCGCAACAATGCGTACACCTCCAACGAGGTGACCTGCTTCTACGCGCAGGTGCTCCCGGAAATGATCGACGACGCGATCGGCCTGCTCGGCACGATGATGCGTCCCGCCCTCCGGAACGAGGACTTCGACACCGAGAAGCAGGTCATCCTCGAAGAGATCGCGATGTACCAGGACAACCCGTTCTGGGTGCTCTACGAGGAGGCGCTCGACCGTTATTTCCGGCCGCACGGGCTTTCGCACCGGGTGCTGGGGACGAAGGACTCGGTCTCCGCGATGTCGCGGGATCAGATGGCTCGTTATTTCTCCGATCGCTACGCGTCGGACAACACCGTGCTCAGCGTCGCTGGCGCGGTGGACTTCGATCGCGTGTGCGAGACCGCGGAGCGGGTCTGCGGCGCGTGGACGCCCAGTGGCGCCACGCGGGACGGCGCTGCCCCACCGATTAACCGCGAGCGGTTCGAACTCACGGACCCGGGGGTGTCGCGCGGGTATCTGCTGGGCCTCGCGCCCGCGCCGGGTGTCGAGGACGACCGGCGGTACGAGGCGATGGTGCTCGGGCAGCTTTTGGGCGGCGACAGCAACAGCCGGCTGCATTGGGCCCTCGTCGAGGAGGGGGTCGCGGAGGAGGCGCAGGCCGCGTACGACCCGAACGAGGGCATCGGGACCTTCATGGTCTATGCGAGCGGCGAGCCCGATCGGCTGGAGACCTTCGTCGAGACCATCGAGCGGGAGATCCGGGACCTGCCCGCGTCGATCACGGGCGATGATGTGCTGCGTATCCGGAGCAAGGTCGCGACGGCCGCGACGCTCTCGGGCGAGAAGCCCGGGGACCGGATGCAGCGGATCGGCAGACTCTGGAGTTCGATCGGCGCCTACCGCTCGCTCGAAGAGGAGATCGCGCGGATCGACGCGGTCTCGGTCGATGATCTGCGCGCGCTGTGCGACGCGTTCGATCCGACGCCGGCGCTGCTTGGGACGATGCGTCCCGCGTGACGGGACGCACCGCCGCGGTTCAGGCGGCTCTCTGGATCGTGAAGGTTCGCAGGCAATTGCCGCCCGCTTCGCGCGCAGAGACCGCGGCCTTCGTCGCCGCGGCGGTGAGGCTCTTGGACCCCTTGATCTGCGCGAAGGTCTGCTCGTCGGCGGTCGCGAGCC
Organism: Phycisphaerales bacterium UBA7812; assembly: GCA_002480345.1. Taxonomy (GTDB): domain Bacteria; phylum Planctomycetota; class Phycisphaerae; order Phycisphaerales; family UBA1924; genus UBA1926. The sequence continues at coordinate 6,897 of DLBY01000118.1, forward strand.
CGATGCTGGTCGACACGCGGTCGGCGGGGACACCGACGCGTTGGAGCACGGAGGGCAGGGCCGCGTCGAACTGGGCGCGGAACTGGTTCACCGCGGCGATGACCTGGTTCTCGCGGGTTCCCGGGAGGATGACGCCGATGATGCCGGCACCGACGCGGCAGACGACGCCTCCCATGGGCTCGAACTGTTGCTGGAGGAATGCGACGGCGCGGATGAAGACCGCATCGCTCGCGAGGATGCCTCCCGCCTCGCTGACGGTATTGAGCCCGTCGATCACGACCTGCACGAGGCTGATCGGTTGCTTGTCAGTGGCACAGCGATTGAAGAGCCGGTCCACCGCTCGCGCGAAGCCCTGGGCGTTGGGCAAGCCGGTGAGCGGATCGGTGCCCTCCTCGTTCTGGAGCAAGCCGTGGAGCTTGTCGGCGTGCGGCGCCCGCGTCTCGGTTTCCGCGATCTTGACGAGTTGCTCGCTCGCCTGCTCGAGCAGCCCCTCGGCGTCGACGCCTGGCCCGGTGTCGAGATTGAACAGGTCGCTGAGTTCCGCGGTCCCCTGCGAGAACCGGCGGAACGCCTCGTCGGCCTGGTCCTCCGAGAGGTTGAGCCACGACTTGCAGCGCTGGTAGTAGCGCTTCAGGAGCGGCGCCGGATTGTCCGAGGTCGCGATGTCGTGGGCAAGATTTCCGATCGCGACGACCTTCGCGATCACCGCGTGCTCGTCGGGGGCCGCGGTCGGACGCTCGTGGTACTTGATGGGGATGGTGAGTTCATCGGGGAGACGCCAGCGGGTGGCGAGGGTCGCGCCGATATCGGCGTGCTGCGCCTCGTAGGCCGCGATCTCCGCCTTCGCGAGCGCCGCGTGGTCGCCCCCGGTCGAGTCGACGACGCGGATGTAGTGCTCGCCCAGCGTCTGGAGCATCGCCATCATGCCGATGTCCTGGAGCAGCCCGGAGATGAAGCACTCGTCCGCCTCGGGGAGGCGCGCGGCGTCGGCGACGGACTTCGCCGCGGCCGCGGTGAACAGGCCCCGCCTCCAATACGAGACATAGTCGAAGGTGGGCTGTCGGTTCTGATCGAGGCTGCTGACGAGGCTGAAACCGAGGGCGAGGCTCTTGACGGGGCTGAGCCCGAGCATCACGAGCGCCTTCTTGATCGTGGTGCACCGCTCGCGGAGGCCGTAGAAGCTCGAGTTGACGGTCCGCAGGATCCGCGCGCTCATCGCCTGATCGGTCTGGATCAGGTCCGCGAGGTCATCCATGCTGACATTGGGGTCGCTGGTGAGCTCGATGACCTGCACGGCGATCGCGGGGAGCGAGGGCAGCGTGGGGCACGCGAGGATCTCTTCGAGCAGCTTGGTATCCATCGGCACGATCTCTTGAGTTGTGTCGGCGCGGCGAGACCCGGGCGGTCCGCTGGAAGTGGATCGTCCGGACAGAGACGCGGCTTGACGCGGAATGCCGGTCCGCCCCCTCAAATCCGTGTCACGCGGAGGAATGCGCCCAGCGACGCCGGGCGACGGGACGCCCGATAACAGGCCCAAGCCGCGAGGAATCGGAGTGTCCGGAGGCTGGGCTCTCTTCCGGAATCGAGGCCGTCGGGTCCATCATCGGCCAGCATTGCGAGCGCGGCGAGGGTGTCGCCTCGCAGATGCCAGACCCCCGACGAGGGTCCTGGCTCGAAAGGGTCATCGGCCGGCAGTTGTCGGCTCGGGTCGGGGCGAAACACGCCGTCTCTTGGGTCGAACGCCCAGACGGCATCGAGCGGTTCCGGGGCCGGCGCCTCGAACGCGTCTCCCGTTTCCAGCAGCAGCCGGTGGAGAAAGCGGGCGGCGGGGCTGAACGCGCCGGGATCGGCAGAGAGTCCGGCGAGCATCTCCCTGAAGGCGGCGAACACCCTTGGATGCGGATCAAGCGGCGCCAGCAGGCTCGCGGCGAGCTCGCCCGTGAACATCGCGACCGTGGCGCTGCGGTACTCCGTTCGGAGTGCACTGAACGGATCGATGAGGTCCCACTCGGTCAACAAGAGCAGGTCTCGGTCGGGCTTGTTGATGAACCCGAGTTCGCCGAGTTGGAGCAGCTCGAATCCGCCCGAAAAGGGGGCCTTCTCGCGCAGCGATCCCTTCGCGAGGCCGTGGACGAGGCCGTGCGCGCGGGTGAGCAGGGTCACCGTCTGGCTGGTTTCCGACCACTCTCGGTGGCGGAGGCAGATCGCGTCGTCATGGTCCGCGGGCACGCGTGGAGGGTATCTGACCGGCGGGCCCGGTCTATCGTCTCGGCATGCACTTCGACCTTGTGGACGCTGTTCTGGAGCAGACCGACGACGCGATCGTGACCATCAAGCATGTGTCGGGCGCCGAGGAATATCTGCAGGATCACTTCGCGGGCTTCCCCGTGCTCCCCGGCGTGATGATGCTCGAGGCGATGGTGCAGGCGGGTCGGCGGCTCGCCGAGGCGATGCGCGATCCGGCGGATCCACCACTTGTTCTGGGGAGCGTCCGGGGTTTGAAGTACGGACGATTTGTTCCGCCTGGTTGCTCGCTCGTCGTCCGGGCCGAACGGGGCGGTTCGTCGGACGACGGTTCGGTCGAGATCCGCGCAACGGCGGGCGTTCGCGAGGCGGACGGCTCGATGAGCGAGCAGAAAGCGGCGAGCGGTCGGCTCGTCCTCCGAGCGGTCCGAACGGGCTGAACACACGCGAACGGGCGGGCGATGTCGGCTACGATCCCCGCTCAGCATCCGCGCAAGCGGGTGCCAGAACCAGGGGCGATCATGCAGCGCGATGAAATCTTCGAGAAAGTCCGGGATGTCCTCGTCGAGGCGCTCGCGGTCGATGAGGACGAGGTGACACCCGAGGCGACGATCTTCGGGGACCTGGGGGCCGAGTCGATCGACATGCTGGACATCGGCTTCCAGTTGGAGCAGGCGTTCGGCTTCAAGATCGAGCAGGGGGAGATGTTCCCCGAGGGCGTCACCAGCGATCCGGACATGGTCCAGGACGGGAAGGTGACCGAGGCGGGGCTGACGATGCTCCGCGAGCGGGCGCCCCACATCAACACCGCGGCGCTCGAGGCCGACCCGCGGCTCGAGAAGGTCCGCGAGATCTTCACGGTCGATGCGCTGGTGTCGTTCGTCGAACGCAAGCTGGCGGCCTGACCGCCCCCACTCCTTCACGCCTGGATCGGGACCCTGCATGCGCTGGATGTGGATCGATCGCGTGGTCGAACTCGTTCCCCGGGAGCGGCTGGTCGCGGTCAAGCATGTGAGCCTCGCGGAGGAGCACCTGCACGATCATTTCCCCGCGGTCGCGGCTGACGACGGGTCGATTCTCCGCCCTGCCATGCCGGTGATGCCGATGTCCCTGATCGTCGAGGGGATGGCGCAGACGGGCGGGATCTTGGTCGGGCATGCCGAGGACTTTCGCGAGAAGGTCATCCTCGCGAAGGTGAGCAAGGCGACGCTGGAGCAAGACGCGCTGCCCGGTTGCACGCTGCGGTACACCGCGGTCATCAAGTCGTTCAGCGAGATGGGGGCGTCGATCTTGGGGACCATCGAGATGGCGGAACCCGAGGCGAACGGGTCGCCGAGCTTCGAGACCGTCGGGTCGATCGAACTGATCTTCAGCCACCTCGACCGGAACATGGCGGGCGTCGCGTACCCCGAGCACAACTTCGTGTTCGGCGAGGGGTTCAAGACGCTGCTGCGGACGAGCGGGGTGCTGTCCTGACTCGACCTCGCAAACTCGCGCGGGCCTGAGGGGAACACTTCGTCGGGCCGCGTCCGTGCCACAGCCTGACACAATTCCCAAACGCCGTTGTCGTTTCGCGGGGGGGTGTTACCATTTTTGATGCGCTTCCGTGCAATTTTCATCCAAAGAGAGGGGGGTGACGATGCATCCGATCCGACTCGCGACGCTGGCTCTCATTTCGGCGTGCCCACTGGCTCTTGGTGGCGTGTCGTGGACGGAGGTTTTCACGACCGACTTTGATTCGGGCATGCCCGGCGAGGTCTCCGGGCCCGCTTCGATCAACCCCGTGCCCGGCGCACTGGTCGGCCTCGGGAACGGTGCCGGACCGTTCTCGGGGGATCTGCTCTGGAACTCAGCGATCGGGAATCCCGCTCCGGCAACGGTGCTGACCATATCGAATCTGCCGACGCATGACGCGCTGAGCCTGTCGTTCCTCATGGTCTTCATCGACTCCTGGGATTCGACCAATGGGTCGGTGACCCCGGATTACTTCAACATCGCGGTCGATGGGACCACCGTCTTTCAGACGACCTCGAACAACGCGACGGGCAGTGTCGTGTACGAAGGCGACCTGCTCTACAGCGGACACGCGGGATGGGGTGGCAGTTGGATCGACAAGGCGTTCGACATGACGGGCGACCCGGGTCTCACCGAGATCGCGCACACCGCCGATTCCGTGACGATCGAGTTCTTCGCATCGGGCGGCGGCTGGCAGGGCGCCGGCGATGAATCCTGGGCG